>RGGS01000001.1 GCA_010024525.1 Verrucomicrobiota bacterium
CCTTCCCGCGGGTGACCTACCGGGAGGCCTTGGAGACCTATGGCATAGACAAACCTGACCGCCGTTTTGACCTGAAACTCGCGGACCTGACGGAAACGTTCCGTCAATCCTCCTTCAAGGTGTTCCAATCCGCCGTGGCTGCCGGCGGGGTGGTGAAGGCTTTCAATGCCAAAGGATTGGCGGGGATCACCACCGGGCAGATCGAAGACCTGACCAACTTGGCCAAATCGCACGGGGCGAAAGGATTGGCTTGGATCAAGGTGGAGAACGGTGAGTGGAAATCCCCGATCGTAAAATTCTTCCATGAGTCGGAAAAACAATCGCTGACGGAAACACTCAAGGTAGAGGAGGGGGATCTGATCCTTTTTGGGGCGGATCAATGGGTGGCGGCTTGTGAGGTTCTGGGGCTGGTGAGGATCCGCTGTGCCGAATACCTGGAGAAGCTTGGGAAACTGAAAAAAGATGCCGAAAAACTCGATTTCCATTGGGTCGTGGATTTCCCGCTCCTGCGGAAAGACCCGGAGCATCCCAACATGGTGGCTAGTCATCATCCTTTTACGGCCCCGGTGGAGGAGGATCTTCCGCTTCTCGAGACCCAACCCGAGAGGGTCCGCGGCCAGCATTACGACCTCGTTTTGAACGGAGTGGAACTCGGTGGGGGAAGCATCCGGATTCACCAAGGGAAAGTGCAGGACAAGATCTTCCGGGAAATTCTCAAGCTGCCGGGGGATATTGTGCAGAGCCGATTTGGTTACATGGTCGAGGCACTTCAATTCGGAGCACCGCCCCATGGGGGAATCGCCCTGGGTTTCGACCGGCTCATGGCCCTGTTGTTGGGGCATGAGAGTATCCGCGATGTGATCGCCTTCCCCAAAAACGCCCGAGGGCAGGATGTGATGAGCGGAGCTCCGGCCGAAGCCACCTCCCGGCAGCTCAAAGAGGTTCACATCAAATCCGAAGCCCTTCCCGGAGCCTGAAAATCAGGCCCTTGCGAAACCAGGCCTTCCGGCTATTTTTGATTTATGAGCTCGAACAAACCGAACATGAAAATCATCGCCTATCTCAAGCCCCATTGCGGCTGGAGCCGCGGGGTGCGCGCCGTGATGGCCAAATACAAACTGGATTTCGAGGATCGGGATATCTGGAATGATATGAACCAACGGATCGAGATGGTTCAGAAAAGTGGTCAGGAATTGTCCCCCTGCGTGGAGATCAATGGGCACATGTTGGCCGACGTCAGCGGAGACGAGGTGGAGAATTGGATGTTGGCCCAAGGATTGGTTCAGCGCCTCCAGACTTCGGTGGATGTGCCCACCGACCGGGGTTGCTCCGATGAGGAGCATGCGGCACAACGGGGAGAGATCCCGGTGCAATTCAAGGGGTAAAGTGGGGATGAACGCCCCGCACGACGAGAAACAGGCGAGGGCGGTGGAAAAAATCCTGGCAGGGGATGACGCCGACATGGCGGATCTCACCCTTCGTGAACTGCGCTCGCAAAAAACGGTTTATCGACCCCTGATTGAGCAATTGGCTGGGTCCCCTGATCCAAGGGTTCGTTCCCGGGCGCGTCTGTTGCTTCGCTTCTGGGCCGAACCCCAGGAGCCCGCCCATGGCTCTCCTCTGGCCGGGTTGCAGTTGAGAAACTGGGATGATTTGGAAAAGTTTTGCTGGGATTTGGCGCAAATTGAAAATCCAGAGGCCGACCTCCAAGGGGGGAAGGCTTACCTCGACGAACTGGGGCAGTTGGTGGAAAAAAATCTACCCCACCGCAGCATTTCCCCCACGGATTCGATTTCCGCCTTGCGGCAAATTCTGGCCCGCCGGGAGGGGTTTCGCGGAAACTTGGACCATTACTTTGATCCCTCAAACAGCTATCTCCACAGAGTGTTGCAGACCAAGATGGGAATCCCCCTGACCTTGGCGTTGGTCTATCTTTTTGCCGGCCAACGTGCCGGCTTGGATGTTTACGGGATCAATACCCCAGGTCATTACCTCGCGGGAATCGGCGGAGTGATTTTTGACCCCTTCCATGCGGCGGGGGTCATGTCCGCCGATGACTTGGCGGCCAAATTCGGAACCGATCGCACCGCCTGGGCCAACCCGATGTATATGCGGGCCACCCCGCGAGACACGGCGGAGAGAATGCTGGTCAATTTGCTCAACAGCTACAGCCGATTGGGGGATGAGGCACGGCATTCCCGCACCGTGTCCTGCCTGCAGATGATTGAGGAGAGCTGGGGTTAGGCAGGGCTTGCCTCGTCTCCGCCGCCGTTGCAAAATTTAGCATGAAAAATATTCTCCATGCGTTCTTGCCGGTTCTTTTGTTGGTGCTCCAGGTCCGGGCGGAAGACGTCCCTGTCATCCCAGTGGTTACGCCGCAGGAGGCGTCCTCCCAGGAGGGAAAGCAGGTCAAGGTCAAGGGGGTGGTGGATGGGCAAAAAACCTCGGCCAAGGGAATCACTTATTTGAATTTTGGGGGACGTTTTCCCAATCATGTGTTCAGCTGTGTGCTTCGGGCGAAGGATTTTCCCGATGGTGTGTCCTCGTACGAGGGGAAGGAGGTGGAAGTCACTGGTTTGATCAAGATGTATGAGGGAAAACCCTCGATGGACATCAAGTCTCCCGATCAGATCCGGGTGGTGCCGGCGGACTCAACCGGTACGGCTCCGTCCGCCCCAGCCTCCCCGGTCGGAGAGGTCGAGCGTTGAAGTTTTTGTGCCCCCCTTGGATTCCGGTTGCTTTTGGGTTGGACGATTCCGTATGTTGTTCTGAATGCCCGCCGACACTGAAATCGAACCCGTAGCCGCCATGGAGGAAGCCGAAGGACTGGACCCAAAAACCCAAGACAAGTTAGCCCAACTTGCCCCTGGATCCTTTTGCCACCATCGCAGTTGGGGTGTTGGAAAAATCGTATCCAAAGACGATGCCTTGCGCAGCCTGACCATTGATTTCCGGAGCAAAAAGGGGCACCCGATGGAATTCGGATATGCCGCCCAATCCCTGAAGAGCTTGGGGAACGATCACCTCGAAGCCCAGATCCTGCAGAATCCAAGCGCTGTCCGGGAAATGGCCACCAAGCAACCCGGAGAAGTCATGAAACTGGCGATCCAAAGCCTGGGCCGCGAAGCAACCACCACGAGGCTGGAAGAGGCTTTTGTCCCGCATCTCTACAAACCTGAGGAGTGGAAGAAATTCTGGGAAGCCGCCAAGCGGGCCATGAAAAAGGACCCCAAATTTGTTCTGCCCGCCAAGCGGATTGAGCCCTTGCAGTATCTTGAGAGCGCCCCGGCAACCAAGGCAAGCGGGTTGGAGGATTTGCGGGAGGCGGTGGGGGCCAAGCGGGTGATGGAAGCCTTGGAAAAGCTGCAAAAGTCCCATACCGCCACGGAGCTGAAGGGGATGGCTGAAGAGGCCTTTAAACTGATCGATGCCTCTGCCCAAAAAATACCCAAGAGTCAGATCAGTCAGGTCGCTGAGTTGGCCCTGGCTCGGGCAGAGTTTTCCGTGTCGGCCGGTTTGCCACCCGAACCCGGACCGGTCCTTCGGGGGATTTTGCCGACGGACCCCAACCGCTTGGCTCTCGTGATTGAGGCACTGCCGGCGGGGAAGCAACCGCGATTCGCCGACTTGATGTCCGACCAACTAGGGGAGCGTTGGACCGAACTTCATTTGGCTCTTCTCCCCAAGGCTTCGGGAAGGCTGATGGACGCCATCACGCAGCGTTTCAAAAAAGCGACCCGTCTGGCCGAATTGGAGGGGGCATTGGACCGGCTTTTACGGGAGAGGCTTACGCATCCCGACCTGATCGTTTGGCTTTGCCGGAACCGCGCGGGTGAATTGACCAAGTTGGCCGGACCGGCGCTCTTTATGACGGCTTTGGCGGTGTTGGAGAAAGAGCAATTATCGGATTCCAGTCGAGGCTCGCGTCTGAGGGATCTTCTTCTGGAGGACAAAGAGTTGATCCGAGACTTGCTGGCCCCGTCGTCCCCGGAGGAGGTTCGGGACGTGACCCGGGCTTCGCTATCGTCCACGGCTTTTGAAGAACTGGACAAGAGATCCTTGATTGGTGCCCTGGTCAAATTGTATCCCGAGGTCAGCCCCATGGTGGCGGGCGAGAACAAGACCACAGTGGTGGAAGCCCCGATTGTCAGTTGGGAAAGTCTCGAGAAACGAAAACAGGAGTTGGAGGAGATCGTCAGCAAAAAGATACCTGCGAACAGCAAGGAAATCGCGGTGGCGCGTTCCTATGGAGATTTGAAGGAAAATCACGAATTCAAGGCGGCCAAGGAAATGCAGGCCGTGCTGATGCGTCGCAAGGCCGAGTTGGAGGCCATGATCGTGGCCGCCCAGGGTACAGATTTCAGCGGGGTCAAGGGGGAAGAGGTGGCCATTGGAACAGTGGTGGAGTACGAGCATCTTGAAGGAGGTGCCAAACATACCATCACCATCCTGGGAGCCTGGGACAGTGATCCGGAGCGCGGTATCCTCTCTTACCAAACCGCAGTGGCGCAGGCCTTGGTGCAAAAGAAGCCGGGCGAACACGCCGAACTCCCCAGCGAGAAGGGGCCCAAGACCAAGGTCATCATCCGCTCGATTCGTGCCTACCGTTCCTGATTTCAGGAATTCAATTCTGATGAAGACCAGGATTCAAACCATCACCGCTCGTGAGGTGATTGATTCCCGTGGCAATCCCACACTGGAGGCCGATGTCCTATTGGAGGGAGGCGCTTTTGGGTCCGCCATGGTGCCCAGCGGGGCCAGCACCGGAATCCATGAGGCCTTGGAACTGCGTGACGGGGATGCCAAACGGTATGGAGGCAAGGGAGTTCTTCAAGCCGTGGCAAATGTGAAGGAGAAGATTGCCCCTTTATTGAAAGGGAAAGATGCCTCTGATACCCAGGGGATTGACCGTGCCATGCTTGAGTTGGACGGGACCCCGAATAAAAAATCGCTCGGAGCCAATGCGGTTTTGGGTGTCTCGCTGGCTGCGGCCCGGGCCGCTGCCACCGCGCATCAGCAACCCTTGTATCGTTGGTTGGGTGGCGAGAAAGCCAATGTTCTGCCGGTTCCCATGGCAAATATCATTAACGGGGGCGCCCACTCCGATGCCCCGATTGATTTCCAGGAGTTCATGATCGTACCCCGCGGTCTGCCCACCTTTCGTGAGGCGCTCCGGTGCGGTGCGGAGATTTTCGCGGTGCTCAAAAAGATTTTGCACGACCGCAAGCTGGGCACCGCTGTCGGCGACGAGGGTGGCTTTGCCCCTCGTTTGGAGTCGACAGAAGCGGCTCTGGGAGTCATTGCCGAAGCCGTGGAAAAAGCAGGTTATTCCCTGGGGAAGCAGGTCTTTTTCGCCTTGGATGTGGCCAGCAGTGAGTTTTTTGACGGAAAGACCAAAGAGTACGTTTTCAAAAAATCGGATCAACGCCGGTTGAAAGCCCCGGAGTTGGTGGACTTTTATTTGGGACTCCAAAAGAAGTACCCCATCGTCTCCATTGAGGACGGAACGGCGGAGGAGGATTGGGATGGGTGGAAAATCCTGACCCAAAAGATGGGGTCAAAGACCCAGCTGGTAGGGGATGATCTTTTTGTGACCAACGTGGAGTTTTTAAAGAAGGGGATTCAGGAAAAAGTCGCAAACTCGATTTTGGTGAAGGTGAATCAAATCGGCAGTCTGAGCGAAACCTTGGCGGCCATTGATCTGGCCCGTTCCGCCAAGTACACCGCAGTGATCAGTCATCGAAGCGGGGAGACCGAGGATTCCACCATAGCGGATTTGGCGGTGGCCACTAACGCTGGGCAAATCAAGACCGGTTCCTTCTCCCGTTCTGATCGGTTGGCGAAATACAATCGATTGCTGAGGATTGAGGAGGAGCTTGGCTCCAAAGCCATTTATGGCGGGCAACTCTCGACTGTTTGACCCCCGTGGCTTGGGTCAACCCCCTGCCAAGGGACATTTTTGGCGAGTGGTCCAGCCTTGGGTTTACTCGTTGGTCGGACTCCTTTTTGTGGCTGTGGTGCTGGCTCTTTTCTATCCGACCTGGAAGAGGGGGCAGCACATGAAGGCCCAGACGGAGTTTCTCCAAAAGGATATCAACCAAAAGCAGGAGGAACTTGCCAACCTCCAGGAAGAGGCGGGTCGTCTCAAGGACGATCCATTCACGGTTGAAAGAATGTCCCGCGACACCCTGAATGTGGCCCGTCCGGGCGAGGTGATTTTCAAGTTCCAACCGTACCGCACCAATGCCTTAACGCCGCAGGAGGGAAGGCTTCCCGCAGCGCCGATGGAGGCCAAGAAAAAGCCATGAGCCAGACGATGCGGGTAGCCGTAACCGGAGCGGCTGGGCAAATCGGGTATGCCTTACTCTTTCGCATTGCAGCCGGGGGCCTTTTTGGGCCCGACCAACGTGTGAGGCTTCAGTTATTGGAGGTTCCCCAAGCTGAAAATGCCCTCCAGGGGGTGGTGATGGAATTGCGAGACGGGGCCTGTCCTTTATTGGAGGACATCGTCGCCACCAGTGAACCCAAACGTGCCTTTGAGGGTGCCGATTGGACGCTTTGCGTGGGAAGCATCCCAAGAAAACCCGGAATGGAGCGTTCTGACCTATTGGGTCTGAATGGCAAAATCTTTGTGCAACAGGGACAGGCCTTGGCCGAGGTCGCCTCCAAGGAGGCCCGAGTCCTCGTGGTTGGGAATCCTTGCAACACCAACGCATGGATTGCGATGCAATCTGGCAAGTCACTGCCGCCGGACCGTTGGTTTGCCATGACGCGTCTGGATGAGAATCGCGCCAAGGCCCGCTTGGCGGAGAAGGCCGGAGTTGCGGTAAGCAAGGTCGACCGCCTGGCCATTTGGGGAAATCACTCCCCAACCATGTATCCGGATTTCACCCATGCGAGGATCGGAGGGCAACCCGTGACGGAGGTGATTCAGGACCGGGCTTGGTTGGAGGGGGCTTTTATTCAATCCGTGCAACAACGTGGGGCGGAGGTTTTGAAGGCACGAGGTTTGTCCAGTGCAGCGAGTGCCGCAAATGCCGCGGTCGATACCGTGAGGACCCTCCATCATGGGACGGCACCAGGCGATTGGACCAGTGTGGCAGTTTGTTCCGATGGGAGTTACGGGGTGCCCAAGAACCTGATGTGCTCTTTTCCCATTCGTGCGTTGGGGCGGGGCAAATGGGAAATTGTTCAGGGATTGAAGCTGGACCCTTTTGGGGAAAAGAAGCTTGAGGCAACCGTCGCTGAGTTGATGGAAGAAAAAACAACCGCAGCCCAGGCAGTCGGACTGCCGGCTTCTTAGCTCCTCTCGCTTCCCCAGTTTCATTCCTCGGCGCTAGATCCTGACAGGATCTTTGCAGGCCCTCAGTTCGTGGTATCTTAAAGATGGTTTTTGCCTAAGTCCGTTCAGAGAAAAGAACTGAAAGAGCTCCTCGGCACGCTAGGTGGAAAAGAACTGGTGGGCGGGTGGGATACGGAGGAGGTGTGTCGTGGGACCGGACTTAACGCTTCGGCAAACGCCTTTCTGGCTGTCACCCTGATCTCGGTGTCCCAAAAGGCGGGTTGGTTGGTGGTGGCTCGTGGACCCAAAGAGCAGGAGGAAATGGCATCGGAAATCGAGGCCTGGGGTGGGGATCCTTTGGTGATTCCTGAAGCGTATCGGGGAGAGGAAAAGGTGCGTCCCGATCCCGATCTCCAGGCGGAGTGGATTGGCGCCCTCGGGCGATGTTTGGAAAATCCGCGTCCCAGATTAATCTTGGTGACGGAACAGGTTTTGAGAGAAAAGCATCCACGTCCGCACTTGGTTGCGCAGGGAACCAGAAAAATCCAGCGAGGAGATCTTGTGGATCCCATGGAATTGAGCGAGGAGTGCATCCGTGCCGGATATCAGAGGGTGCATACGGTTGCGGAGCGTGGAGAGGTGGCTCGACGGGGTGGGATTGTGGACGTTTTTTCCATGCATGCTGACCTGCCGGTCCGAATGGAATGGGGTGGGGATCGCATCGAGTCGATCAGAAACTTTGATCTCCATGAGCAAGTTGGCATTGGTGAAATCTCTTCCACGAGTCTTCTTCTGGGTCGACCCATTGACATGCTTCGTGAGGGGTCG
This sequence comes from Verrucomicrobiota bacterium, assembly GCA_010024525.1. GTDB lineage: Bacteria > Verrucomicrobiota > Verrucomicrobiia > Methylacidiphilales > Verrucolacustridaceae > Verrucolacustris. Next base: position 8,111 of record RGGS01000001.1, read on the forward strand.
CTCTACGACTATCTGGAGGGCTCCTGGGGAAAAATGCTCTGTTCCCACGAGGGAGAGAATGAGCCCAGTCCGGTTTTTGGAGTCAGTCATGGATTTACGGGTGAACCCCTCCGTGAGGCCGGACTGGTGGAAGCCAGGAGAAGAAGAGTTGGGTCCGAGGTTCGTGCCTGGTTGGCCCGGGGTTGGCGGGTGGTCATGACCGGGGTCAATGAAGGTGAAGCGGCTCGCCTGGAAGAGTGGCTGGCCGAGTGCGATATCCCGCCGGGAGAAGTTGATAAAATCGAATTTGTCATTTCCGGTTTGGCCCGTGGTTTTGCCTGCCCCAAGGAGTCATGGGTGGTTGTGACCGGAGCCGAGTTACTAGGGAGGACGGAAAGTTATCGGGGGCATCGGCGATTATCGGGGCGTTTGGGAGATGGATGGAAAAGGCCCGTCTTTGATCCGGGGGAGCTGAAACTGGGAGATTATGCCGTTCATCTTCAACATGGGGTGGCCCTGTATGAAGGATTGGGGGACAAGCCAGGGGGTAAAGGACAGTGCCTCCTTTTGAAATATGCTGAGGGGGCCCGCTTATATGTTCCGGTCGAAGAATCGTATCTGGTTTCACGTTACGTGGGGGTAGGCAAGAAACGACCGATGCTGGACACCCTTGGGGGTGGAAGATGGGAAAGGGCCAAGGCCAAGGCGGAAAAGGCGGTTGAGGACTTTGCCGCCACGCTCCTGAGGACTGCAGCGGAAAGGGAGGCCTTACCGGGGAACGCCTTCCCTCCGGACCATGAATGGCAGGCTAAATTTGAGTCAGAGTTTATCCATCAACCGACTACCGACCAAATCAGGGCTATCGCCGAGACCAAGGCGGATATGGAGCGCAAGCGTCCCATGGATCGCCTGGTGTGTGGGGATGTGGGTTATGGGAAGACCGAAGTCGCGATTCGGGCCATCTTCAAGGCGGTCCTCGCCGGCAAGCAGGCGGTCCTGCTGGCGCCAACCACGGTGTTGGCCCAACAGCATGCCCGCAATCTGCGGGAGCGGTTTGCCGACTGGCCGGTGGCGGTGGAGGAACTGAGTCGATTTCGCACGGCGGGAGAGCAGAACCAGGCGGTCCGCGGGTTGGCAGATGGAAGTGTGGATGTGGTGGTGGGAACCCACCGACTGCTATCTCCCGATGTGGTGTTCCATAACCTGGGATTAGTGGTGATCGATGAGGAGCAAAGGTTTGGGGTCAAACAGAAGGAAAAACTGAAAGAAAAATTCCGGAGGGTGGATGTTTTGACCCTTTCCGCCACGCCCATCCCCCGGACCCTTTATTTGGCCATGCTGGGTGCCCGAGATCTTAGCCAGATTGAGACTCCGCCCCCAGGCAGGCACCCCATCGAGACCGTGGTGGCCGAGTACGATGAACGTTTGGTCCGTGAGTGGATTCGGCGTGAACTGGGTCGTGGAGGCCAGGTTTACTATTTGCACAACCGGGTAGCCGCATTGCCCCTTTTGGCGAAAAAAGTCAGGGAGTTGGTTCCGGGGGCCAAAGTGGCCATCGCTCACGGGCAGATGGGAGAAGGTGAGCTGGAGGATGTCATGGGCCGTTTTGTCAGAGGAAAAGCCGACGTTCTCCTTTGCACCACCATTGTGGAGAGCGGCTTGGATATTCCCAATGCCAACACGATCATTTTGGACCGGGCTGACCGTTTTGGGCTGGCCGATCTTTACCAACTACGGGGAAGAGTGGGTCGTGCCCAACACCGGGCTTACGCTCTTTTGTTGGTGCCAAGGGAACGAAGGGGGGGAGAGGCCGGGGAGCGGGTTGAAGCTCTGCAGATGCACGGTGGATTGGGGGCGGGATATCGGATTGCCATGCGGGACCTAGAAATCCGTGGGGCCGGCAATCTGCTGGGAACGGAACAGAGTGGTCATGTGGCGGTCATTGGCTTCGAGTTATACTGTCGTCTGTTGCGTTCGGCCGTGGCGCGAATGAAAAAAGGGGAGTGGAGACCTCCTCCTTTGGTCCAGATTCGATTGGATTTTCTGACCTTGCGGGCAGCGGATGTCGGGGACGGCGTAGCCGGTGCATTTTTGCCTGCCGGGTACATTCCCGGGGTTCGGGAGCGCATCGAGGCCTACCGGTCCGTCGCCGAGGCAGGAAGCCTGAAGGAGGTGGTAGATTTGGGCAAAACTTGGCGGGATCGCTACGGGCCTTGGCCGGTGGAAGTGGCGCTGTTACTTACATACCATCGGGTAAGAATCCAAGCGGGCCTCAACGGCGTGACCCGGCTGGAGACAGAGGATGATAAGATCCGGATATGGAAGGGGTTGGAGCTGGAAATGGTTGGCACAAAGCTACCCCGTTTGACCGGTCCGACAGCGCCCGATAAGCTCGCACAAATTGAGGGATGGCTAAAAGCATGAACAAAGCAGTATGGATGACGGCTTTGGCCGTCGGGGCATGGGTGCAGCAAGGGTATCCGCAAAACTCGATTCCCAATGGCGTAGCCGCCGTGGTCAATAGCGAAGCCATTACCTTGCGGGATGTGCTGGCCCAGACCCAAATGGAGGAGGACGACCTCAAGACCCAGCAGGCCAACGGGAAGATCACCAATGAGGAAAGAAAAGAAAAGATCCGCGCCCGACGGAACACCGTGCTGGATTCCTTAATTGAGACCAAACTCATCCTTCAGGATTACAAGAAAAAGGGATATAACTTTCCCGATTATTACTTTGATCGAGAAGAGAGGCAAAAGATCCGGGATCAGTTTGGGGGAGATCGTCAGGCCCTGATCAAGACGCTGGAGGAGCGCGGCCAAACCCTGGCGGATTGGAAGAAATACATCCGGGAGACTTTTATTGTGCAGCAGATGCGGATCATCAACGCCAAAAGATATATCACCATTTCCCCTCATATGATCGAAGCTTACTACCAGCAACACGTGCGGGACTTTCTCCAGCCTGACCGCGTGAAAATGAGGATGATCTATCTGGCTCCGGGAAGCAGCGAAAATGTGGAGGCAACCGCCAAGGAGGTGTTGGCGAGGGTGGAATCAGGGGAGGACTTTGCCTCTCTTGCGAAAAAGTATTCCGAATACAACCGATCGGGTGGCGGATTATTTCAGGATAACAACGGATGGGCGGAGCGGGACGGATTGAAAAGTGAGTTGGCTGAAGTGGCTTTCCAGTTAAGACCCGGTCAATCCAGCGGTCTGATCTCCCTGCCCACCGCGGATGGTCGGGCGGCCTACTACATCCTAAATGTCGAGGAAGTGAAGAAGGCGACCGTGACGCCTCTTTCCAGCATCCGAGATGCGATTGAAAGCACCCTCCAAGCGGCAGAAAGTGAAAAGGTGCAACGGGACTGGATCGATCGGTTGAGGCGGGATGCCTACATTGAGAAATTCCTGTGAGAAAGTGTCCAAGGCTGGTGGGTGTGACCCTGGGGGATCCGGCCGGAGTTGGGCCGGAGTTGATTCACCGGGCCCTGAGAAAGGTTGGAAAAACTATTGCAGTGGAGGTGGTGGGCCAAATGGGGAAGGTTCGACCAGGGAGACCCAGCTTGGCGGGAGCACGAGCGGCGGTGGCGGGCCTAAAGAAAAGCGTCCTTTTTCTCAAAAATAGCCGCTGGGCGGCGGTGGTGAATGGTCCGGTATCCAAGGCATGGTTACGGAGAACGGGATTCACGTTTCCCGGGCAAACTGAGTTCTATGCCCATGCGTTTGGTAAGAAGGCTGACGAAGTCACGATGATGATGATTGGTCCCCGTTTGCGCATTGCCTTGGTCAGCACACACCTTCCCTTGCTGGAAGCGGTCCGCAATCTAAGGAAAAAAGACATCGTCCGATCCGGCATCCATCTGGCTGATATTCTGAAACGAATGGGCTATAAAAAGCCAAGGATTGCCGTCTCCGGCCTCAACCCACATGCAGGAGAGGGCGGGGCCTTTGGGAAGGAAGAAAGAAAAATCGTCAGCCCAGCCATCCGGGAACTACGAAGAAAGACCGGACTGAGTATTGCCGGGCCTGAATCCCCCGATTCCGTATACCGGCGAGCCTATGCTGGAGAATATGACGGGGTGGTGGCCCTTTATCATGATCAAGGTTTAATCCCGGCCAAGTTACTGGACTTCGACTCGACGGTGAATCTGACCGCCGGTCTCCCGGTGGTCCGGTGTTCTCCCGATCACGGAACTGCTTTTTCGCTGGCGGGACGGGGTACCGCCAAGCCAGACAGCTTGATCTCCGCGATTCGTTTGGCCCACTTGCTTGCCAAAAGCCCCGCCAGATGAAGGAGGGGAATTGCATTGAGGAACTGACAAGGAATCTCCCTTCGCAAGGTCTTTTTCAGGGGAAACAGTGGCGCTGGTCGGATCGTCCTCTTGTTTTAGGGGAGGAGGATTTGCGCTTTTTAGAGGGTTTAGGCCGGAGGCTTCACTCTTTTCTTAAGGCGGCCGACAAGCTTTACCGTGGGAGCACTGAGGAGGGTAGTCCTGCCTGGATATCGAATTGGCTGGACCAAGGAAAGCCCGCTGAAATTGTGCGTTTGGGCAGAGATCAGAAGGCCGTAACCCCGCGAATTATCCGTCCAGATCTGATTCGCACCGACCAAGGTTGGGCCTTAACTGAGATCGATTCCGTCCCTGGAGGGATTGGATTAACCGCCTGGCTGCAGGAGCAGTATGCCGGATTGGGGTATTCGGTTTTGGGTGGTATGAACGGCATGCGGAACATGGTGCATGAAGTTCTGGGGAATTCCGGCGAGGTGGTTATCTCCCAAGAGGCCGGAGATTACCGGCCTGAATGGCAGTGGCTGGTGGGAATGTCCCGGGTGAAATCTGCGGAAGACTATCGATTCGGAGGAGAGCCCGTTTACCGTTTCTTTGAGATGTTTGACTGGATGAAACTGGAGGGAATCCGATCCACTTGGGGAAACAAAGTCAGGATGGATGCCCCCCCCAAGGCCTATTTGGAGGAAAAACTGTGGTGGGCGCTTTTGTGGATGAAACCACTGGAACAACTTTGGAGGAAAGAACTGGGTGAAGGTTTTTTCAGGGAATTGCGGGCTTTGGTGCCGCGAGCCTGGCCTTTGCGTCCGGTGGAGTTGCCACCGGAAGCGGTTCTTCCTGAATTGGAAATCCGGTCATGGTCCGAGCTTGAGAATGTCAGTCAGAAAGGCAGGGATATGGTCATCAAGGTTAGCGGTTTTTCTCCGAAGGCCTGGGGCTCGCGCGGGGTGCTGTTGGGTAGTGATCATCCGAAAGAGCGGTGGGTTGGGGAATTGCGCGAGGGTTTGGCAGCATGGGATCGTGAACCAAGAATCTTGCAGAAATTTTCCCATCCCGGGAAGGTAACGCATCCTGTCTGGAACAAGGATTTGAGGGTGATGGAGGAGGAAAATTGGAGGTTGCGCCTATGTCCTTACTATCTGGTGACAGCTGATCGGGTGGAGTTAAAGGGCGTACTTGCGACGCTATGCCCAACGGACAAAAAGCTGATTCACGGAATGCAGGATGCCGTACTCGTTCCGGTGGCGGCTGGGCGGGATGAGAGACCCAAGCGGGAGGGCCCTTAGACCTACCCGGTCAAAAGAAATAGGACCGCTTACTTCTTTTCGCGGTGGACGGTATAGCGCTTGAGGAAAGGATTAAACTTTTTCAGCTCAATGCGATCTTTTTGCAATTTTTTGTTCTTGGTGCCGAAATAACGCGAAGGGGGTTTGCCCTCAGCCCGTGCTTCCGTGCATTCAAAGATGATCTGTTCGCGCATTACGGAACTCTGCCTGAGTCAGGCGTTCAGGTCAAGGCTACCGGAAATTGGCCCCACGTTCGGCAAAACGGTTTACACCCGAACTGGCTTGGGCGGGTGGTGGGCGACGGATCTCCTCTTTGGCCGGCCCCAAGCTCATAAAACCCTTGAGAATAAAGACGTCGACCCAGACATCCGCCTGAGGTTCGTAGGCACGGTAGGGTGCGAACGTTCCATAAAACCGGTACTGATAATTTTTGTCGTCTTCGGGTCGGGGAAGGAAGGTGTGGGGAAGGGGACAGATCCCCGCGGTTCCCTCCAAAGCCACCCAGCGGGCCTGACGCCAGGATTCCTTGTCTTTTTTGATCCATCCCCACCCACAATAGTCCTCCACCATGGTCCTTTGGGCGACCCATGATTCACCGTCGGTTTCCCCATGTTTGGCGGGAGTGTGAGCCGCCGGCAGGGTGGCCCGCACCACTTTTTCCTCCACCGGCTTTCTTATCTCCTCCTCCTCTTCGGACTCCCGGACTTCCTGTGCCGGGGCAGGGGTGGGGGTGACAGGATTACTCTCTGTGGGAGATGAAAGGGAACGAAGGGGAAGCGGAGGTGCGAAAAGGACGGCTGGGATGGCAACCCACAAAAACAGGGGAATCAGTAGACCCATGATCCCTCCTTGCCATTAGAGAGTTTGGGCATCCCGCCTTCGCTGTAGTCGGTCTTGCCCACTGCCCCGACCATCGGACGTCCCACGATCATTCTCCAGCGCTGGGAAAATTCCTCCCCGGAATGGCATCCGTAACTGACGCATTCGGCATTGGAAGTGAAGCTGGATCCGGTGATCTTTTCGAGGTCATCAACGTGGACCACCAAGGGTTCCAAAGCGCCGCCGTCCACGCGGTTACTGTAGTCAAACATCCAGCATTTCTTGTTGGAATGGCCGAAGTACTCGAGCCGTGAAATTCTGGGTTTTTCTTTTGATCCGTCGCGGCGGAGGAGGGCGAATAGCTGGCTTTTGTTATCAAAGTAGGTCGGGGTCAGACCCACTTTACCACCCCGCTCCTCGATGATTTTGAGAAAGTCCTGCTGATCCTCGGCGGCGCGGCTCGTGTAACTGGGGCGAAACACCAGCCATACAATCTCGTCTCCCGGCTTGAGATCTTTTTTCAGCTCTTCGGCTCGGGTCAGGGCGGAGTCGATGAAGTTGCCCCAGTATTTGTCATGGGACGCTTTCTTGTACTTCTCGAAGGAGCGGAGGGCCGGTCCGCCCGAAATCAGCACCACGTCATGGGCCTGTAGGGGTAGGCTTACGAAGATCAGACCGGCCACGATTACGAGAAAGCGCATCGGGTAAGGATACTTTTTCTTTGAGGGTGGCTCAAGCGGGGGGTTTGGCGTTGACCGAACCATGCTGACCCGCAATTCTTTACAGCTTATGTCAAAAAACACACCTATCACAGTTGCCCGCGGGGACGGGATTGGCCCGGAAATCATGGAGGCCACCTTGGCCATCTTAAAGGGGGGAGGGGCCCGGTTGGACATCGAGGAGATTGAGATAGGAGAGAAGGTGTACTTGCGTGGCAATCCGGCAGGGATCGAGCCTACGGCCTGGGATTCCCTCCGGCGGACCAAAGTTTTCCTCAAGGCCCCCATCACCACTCCGCAAGGCGGAGGGTTCAAGTCGTTGAATGTCACCACCCGCAAGGCTTTTGGTCTCTATGCCAACATCCGTCCCTGCCTGAGCTACGATCCCTTTATCCGGACCAAACACCCGAAAATGGATGTGGTCATTGTGAGGGAAAACGAGGAGGACACCTACTCCGGGATCGAACATCGGCGCACCTATGACGTTACCCAATGCCTCAAGCTCATTTCGCGTCCGGGATGCGAGAAAATCGTTCGTTATGCCTTTGAGTATGCTCGGGCTTACGGGCGCAAAAAAGTGACCTGCTTCACCAAGGACAACATCATGAAGATGACGGATGGTCTCTTCCATAAGGTGTTTGATGAAATCGGAACCGAGTATCACGACATCGAGAAAGAGCATTGGATCGTGGATATTGGGGCGGCGAAACTGGCAGACACACCTGAGGTTTTCGACGTCATTGTCATGCCCAACCTGTACGGCGACATCCTTTCGGATGTGGCCGCCCAGATCGCCGGATCCGTCGGTTTAGCGGGGTCCGCCAACATCGGGGATGGGTGCGCCATGTTCGAGGCGATCCATGGCTCGGCCCCCCGTCGGGCTGGGCAGAACCTGGCCAATCCCTCCGGGCTATTCCTCGGTGCGGTGCAGATGCTGGTGCACATCGGTCAGGCCGATGTGGCGGAAAAAGTCCATAATGCATGGTTGAAAACGATTGAGGACGGGGTGCACACCTATGACATTTTCCGGGAAGGGGTTTCCAAGCAGAAAGTGGGAACCAAGGAGTTTGGCCAAGCTGTGGTCGCCCGGATCGGACAAAAGCCTTTGAAGTTGAGGCCGGTCGACTACTCCAAGGCTCCGACTCGGCCGCTAACCTCGCGGCCCCCCTACAAACGGGACACCTCCAAGCGGGATTTGGTCGGCGCGGATGTGTTTGTGTTTTGGCCCGGCGGGACGATGGATCAGCTGGCCGCAAGACTGCAACCACTGGCCGGAGATGGGGTTAAGCTAGAGATGCTCTCCAACCGCGGGATGAAGGTTTGGCCTGGTGGAATGGCAGAGACGTTTACGGTGGATGAAACCCGATGCCGGTTTCAGCTGCCCGAGGACAAACCGGGCTCCATTTCACATGAGGTATTGGAAAAACTACTGGGTAGGATTCGACAGGCTGGCATTGAGTGGGTCAAGGTGGAGAATCTCTACAACTTTGACGGCAAACCGGGATTCAGTCGCGGACAGGGTCAGTAGGACTCATGAATCCGGGCGCGAGGAAAGGACGCCCAACTGGTCCCGCGCGCCTAGCGTTTTGGCCAACCGGCGGGGGTCAGTGCGGCCGTCGAGGGTATCCCGATAGGCACGGAAAAGTTGGACAGCTTGCTCTGGTGACTCGTCCAGTAGTTCGATCCTGAGGTTTTGCAGTCCGACCTCCAGAAGGGCGGGTAAGTGGGATATTCCTGATTGCGGGCGAGCATTGAAGACCGTATTTCGGCATCCCACATCTGCCCGGATGGGGTGGGCTTCCCCGATGCGATCGCGTACCGCGATCCGGTGATGGTCGCATGGGCGACCGCAAGTGAGGTGGTCTTTTCCTTGGGATAAAAAAGCGGCAAAGACACAATGCTCCATATGAAACATGGGGATATGTTGGTGGAGAGTTAGCTCGAACCATTCAGGTGGGGCTAAACGGAAAAGCTCCAAAAGTTGAGTGATATCGAGGTCATAGCTCGGTGTAAGGCGTTGTAATCCCTCACGCATGAAGAGATTGGCCGAGAGGGGGTTGGCAACATTGAGGGAGAAGTCGCCAATCATGGGGAGTTTGGTGGAGCGGAAGTAGTCAAGGGCACCAAGGTTCCGGATGAGGACTCCATCCGGTTTTGCATTCTCGATGAGACGAAAAAAACCTGTTTCACCGGCTTTTTGGATTCGAGGGGTGGCTAGGTGGACGATGGTTTTGGATTGTCTTCGAATCGTCTCAACTGTCGGGGTGAAGCGGCGGAGATCTTCAAAGTCTAGGTACAGGTGGTCAGGGGTTTCCGTTAAAAGCGCCACGGCCTGTTCGGCGGTGCGGCATAGGACGGAAAGCTTTGTCGTGCCATCCAGATTCCAACGTCTCGCAGAAAACCGAATTTTCCGCTCCGCCGCGATAGGCGCGAGGAGCTGGGGCAGGATGGGTTCTTTGGCTTTTTTTGCCTTTCCACTTACGTGGGACGCTTCTGATTTGTTGTTTAGACGGGAGACAAGGTTGCGTCGAAGACGATTGAGCTCGGAGATGGGAAGAATCACAGGTTGGGGAAGGTCCACCGACAAGTCTCCTAGATGAAACGGAGTGCCGCCCAAGCGGCCTAATTGCTCGCGGATACTCGCTGAGGTGAGAGGACGGTTGCGTGCCGGAGCCAAGGGCAGGGTGGAAGTAAGGATCGCTTCCCGATCCGAGGCCGTCGCGTGGAGATAAAGGGGTTTTCCCGGTTGTCCGGATACTTTCAGACGCAAAGGGATCGTAGGGGTGGGAGTTTCCTTGGCGCGTTCAGCTTTCAGTTGCTTTTCCAGTTGCGGATCTTTGGTTTTCCAGACGCGGTCTCCTGGACGGGCGGTGTGCGCCGGCAGGGAACCATGGCGAAAGAAAAGTCGGTTCCCTTTGACGCCAAAAAGAAAGCCGCCCGGCTCATTCTCCGTGTCTGTTCCCCGGTCAATGACCACTCCGTCGCCGGGGTGAAGTGGTGTAACCATATCCTCCAGTTCGACCCAGTCGGGGCCGGTGCGTGATATCCGGCCCGCGAGTGGGCCGCGCTTCTTTCCGAACCGTGCATGTACGAGTTTTTGATGGTCGACGCCATGGAACCATCCGGAAAAGAGGCCACGGCTAAAAGTCATCTCAAGCCGATACCTTTCCTCCGGGCTGGCGGGTGCGGGTTGTTTTCCGAGGGCGCGGTCGATGGCCTTCCGATAGACCGAGGTGACAGCCGTGATGTAGTCAGCGGACTTGAGTCGTCCCTCAATTTTAAAGGAGTGGAGACCCAGACGAATCAGCTCCGGAATCTCGTCCACGGCGGCCAGATCTTGGGGGGATAGCAGGTAGGCCCGATCCCCGAGATTCTTGGGTTGTCCATCGACCTCAAGTGTGTAAGGAAGGCGGCATGCTTGGGCGCATTCACCCCGGTTGGCGCTGCGACGACCGAGAACTTCACTGGTCAAGCACTGGCCGGAATAGGCGACGCAGAGGGCGCCATGGACAAAGACCTCAAGGGGAAGGCCTGCGGGATCTGTGGCCGACGGAAACTTTGCCAGCTCGCGGAGGGAGAGTTCCCGGGCCAGGACGGCGAGCGATACCCCATGCCTACGGGCAAAGGCAACTCCCTCGGGTGAGGTAAGGGTCATCTGGGTGGAAGCATGAATCTCCACTTGCGGGCAGATTTCCCGAGCCAATTGGACCAGTCCCAAATCCTGAACGATGATGGCGTCCACCTTGGACTCAGCGACCCAACGAAGTAGTCGTTCCGCTTCGGCCAGTTCGGATGGAAAGATCAAGACATTGAGAGTGAGGTACCCGCGACGGTTGCGGCTGTGGAGGTAGTCCATGACTTTGGGGAGGTCTTCCTCGGTAAAATTTTCTGCACGGAGACGGGCATTGAAGGCAGGCAGCCCAAAATAAACGGCATCGGCTCCGGCAGTTACTGCAGCCTTAAGACATTCCCAGTCTCCGGCTGGAGCTAGGAGTTCGGGTTTGCGTAGAGAGGCCATCCCAAAGGGTAGCCTCACTTGGGATGGGAAACGAGTGGAGAGCTTTTATTCGAGGAAACGAACCCGGCCTGTTTCGACGTCGTAGACAGCACCCACAACCTGTAGTTTGCCCTCGGCTTTGGCTTTCTGGAGAAGCGGACTGCGGTCGATCACCTCCATCATTTGATAACGCACCAAAGCCTCGACGGCTTGATTCAACTGATCTGCCTTGGAGAGATCGCTGTGTTCTTGGTGAATCTTTTCGATTCCAGGCTGAAGGGCTTTGGTTAACAGGGAAATATTCCCCGGGACCGGCTTGCCTTCCAGGGTGGCAGTGACGGCACCACACTTGGTGTGGCCAAGGACGAGGATCGTATGTACGCCAAGTGCAGCCACACCGTATTCGAACGTGGCGTTCACCTCGGGGGTGTCAAAACCACCTGCATTGCGGCACACAAAAAGGTCGCCAACCCCCATGTCAAAAATCAATTCAGGCGGGGTACGAGAGTCGGCACAGGTCAAAACAGCGACGGAGGGGGTTTGGCCGAGGGCTCCCGTTTTGGCCACGTTGCCCGTTTGCCAGGAGTGGGCCAGCGCCTTGCCTTCGGCAAAGCGGAGGTTGCCTGCTTCCAAGATGGCACGAGCTTTTTCGGCAGGGACCCCGGCCCAAGAAAGGGAGAAAGAGATTGGTATGAGCAGGGCTTGAATGAACCAAAAGGAGGGTTTCATACGAAAACTCAAGCGGTCACCCTATTTTATACAAGGAAACTTTAGTAAAACAGTTGCAGTCGCGTGATGAATCCGAGCTCGTTGTTCTCCACGACGGTGTTGGGTGCTCCTCCACCTGTGAAGGCGTTGTATTCCAGTGTTACCCCAAGCCGAATAATCCGATTGGGATACCAATTGAGGGCCAAGGAAGCGCCATTCACACCAGTTGCATTACTCGTCTGGGAGATGCCCATTCCCCCCTCATTCACCGGGCGAAACATATTCGCTCCCGCAGCGAGGCCATCGTAGCGAAAAGCGAGTTCCCAAGCCCCGATATCGCCACTGGAGAAATCAAGCGGGCGCTGTGGAACAATTCCCCCTAGCGAGCAGGGTTCTCCCGTAATGACCCAATCCACTTCCACATCCCAAGCGGTGGTCTGGTAATTGGTAAAGCCCCCTCCGGAAGAGCCGTAGATGCCAGCCGTGTTGACCCCCTGCTGTTCGGCGGTGAATTCACCCCAAACCGAAACCGGGCCGTTGTTATAGTAGAGTTGCGGGCTGATCCTCCAAACTTCCCCCTGGACTCCGAGGCCATTGGGAAAAGACAGAAAGGTGTTTCCACCATCCGTACTGTAGTTTTGGAAAAGGTTGGATGAACTGATGGATCGGTTCTCTGTTTGCCATCCGATACTCCCACCCACACCAAAATGGAGGCCGTGTAATTCCTCCGGAACTTCCGATACATCCCGAAAAGGTTGGCAGAAAAGACGAAAGTAACCCACGGGGCCGGTTCCGTAGTCCAAACCACTTTGGACCGTGTCGTTGCGCGAACCCGATCCCACCATGGCCGCCCAGGACAACTTTTCGGAAAAAACGATCCCGTGAGCCATGACCCCTAAATCCCGATTGGGGATGAGATTGGAGGTAAGGGAACGCTCTGCAAAAGGAATGAAGGCCACGGGGGTAAGCATCTCCAGTCCCAACGGAACGGTGAATTTGCCGGCCTGTACCTGAATTTCTTCCACGGTATCAAAATTGATAAAGGCATCGGCGATGGTGGTGGAATAGGAGGTGGCATTGGGCGAGGACAGGGCAAACTCCGGCGCAAAGCGGTATTCCCAGTCATCGTAAAAGTACCCGGACGCATAGGGTCGAGCGCGGCGGACAAGAAACTTGGACATGTCCGAGGTTCCCGGATCGACGAACTGCCGATCGTCGAGTTGCAGCAACCCACCCAACCGAATCAGGTGGTGGTTATCTTTGGAGCGAAAGATCATGCCCTTTTCGGATATATCGACCATCGGAAGGTCCATGCGGGGTTGCTGTTCTGATCTTGGCGCAAACTCCGTAGTCCCCTCGACGGTTTGTTCCATACTGGGTTGTTCCTTGGCTTCCGGGGAAAGGAAGGGGGTTTTTTGAGGGGGTGAAGACGTTTGGGGAGGTAGAAAAGGTGTATAGCCAATCGGATGCGGAGGTATGATGGTTGGTTTTGCTGGCTGCTCGGTAGGTGTCCGCAGACGAGTCACGGGGGGACCCCCACCGTCCTGATTTTTGATTTTTTTCACCTCCTCGATTAGGGTTTGGACCTGTGCCTTGAGGTCCGCGATGGTTTTGGCAGTTTCATCATCCATGGCCATGAGTCCATGGGAGGTCCACTGAAGGAAAAAAGCTCCCAGCAATAGCCCTCTTAATGCTTTCGAAAATCCGTTAAGCATGAAGTGAGAGAATCAACGGAAATGCTTGTGGTACCAACTCTTCCCCCTCTCCCTGGAAAATGGTTGGTGAACAAGGGTGAATAATTGAAATGGGGGGGAGATCTTGGTGCGTGGAGTGGTTTTTTTTGCTAGGTTGGCGGAATGGATAGAAAGCCACCATGGCTGCGGGCGAAGATACCCGGCGGACCCGGATACTTAAAGGTTCGGAACCTTGTGAAAGACAATCGCTTGCACACGGTATGCGAAAGTGCCCATTGTCCCAATCTAGGGGAGTGTTGGAGTCGTGGGACGGCCACGATCATGATTCTCGGAGAGACCTGCACCCGTAGTTGCCGTTTTTGTGCCATCGCCACAGGCAAGCCGGGGGAGGTTGATTGGGCTGAACCGGCCCGGGTGGCGGATGCAGTTCGGATCATGGGGCTGCAACATGCGGTCATTACCTCAGTGGCCCGCGACGACCTGCCGGACGGCGGGGCAGAGATTTGGGCGCAAACCATTCGGGCAGTTCGAAATGTGAATCCAGAAACCCATATTGAAGTTTTGATTCCTGATTTTAAGGGCAGGGAGGAAAGTCTGAATACGGTCCTGGAGGCCAAGCCAGATATCTTAAACCACAACCTGGAAACAGTCCGGCGGTTGCAAAAGCCGGTTCGGGTTCAGGCGCAGTATGAACGGAGTCTTGAGGTGCTCACTCGGGCCAAGGCCCAGGGTTTTGTGACCAAAACCGGCCTGATGCTCGGGATCGGCGAGCGAGAGGAGGAGATTGAAGAGACCCTCGTGGATTTGGCAGGGGAGAAAGTGGATATATTGACCTTGGGTCAGTATCTGCGGCCCACCCCCAAGCATTTGCCGATAGACCGATGGGTAACTCCCGAGGAGTTTGCCCGGTGGAAGGAAAAAGCCTTGGCATTAGGTTTTGGAGTTTGCGAAAGCGGACCGTTGGTCAGGAGTTCGTATCATGCCGAAGAGCAATCAGCAAAATATACGGGGATCGAGGTGGCAGCAGCGAAAAATTAACAAACCTCCCGGGAGGGGGGGTGGATCAAGCTGAGGAGGAAAGAAAGCCCGAGTTACCCAGCCAAATCGGCGACCGTAGGGCAGGAGCAGACGAGATTGCGGTCGCCATGGACGGCATCGATGCGGGATACCGGGGGCCAGTATTTCCATGTGCGGGTCCAAGGGGCTGGGTAAGCGGCCAACTCGCGAGAGTAGGGTCGATCCCAGGAGTCCGAGAGAACGTCACTGGCAGGGTGAGGAGCCATCTTGAGGGGATTTCTGGTCCGATCCATTTTCCCGGATTCAATTTCGGCAATCTCTTTGCGAATGGAGATCAGGGCATCGGCAAAGCGGTCCATTTCCTTCCGTGCCACATCCTCAACTTCAATTCCGGCACTGGCTTTGAAAGGGCGCAGATCGAGGATGAACTCATGCGCGACCCATCCTCCCGCGCCACGGTAAAGGATGGGATAATGTTGGGAAAGACGATGGGCGAGGTAGTTGGCGTTTAGAATGGCGACCTGGGTGCAGAGCGAGAGCCCCTTCGATCCGATCATCGCAAGGTACATCCAAGGAATGACAAGAATACTGGCACTTCCGTAGGGAGCGGAGGCAACCGCTCCGACATGGCCTGCCGGGGTGGCGAGAATCGGGTTGGAAGGAAGGTAGGGAGCCAGATGTGCGGCAACGGCGATGGGACCCACTCCCGGTCCGCCTCCCCCATGGGGAATGCAGAAGGTTTTGTGCAAATTCAGGTGGCAGGCATCGATGCCAAATTCTCCAGGCCGGGAGATGCCGACCAAGGCATTAAGATTGGCGCCATCCATGTAAACCTGACCTCCGGCCGCGTGTACCTTTTGACAGAGTTCGCGGATTCCTGATTCGAACACCCCGTGGGTGGAGGGATAAGTGACCATCGCCGCCGCCACTTTGGGTCCGTGTTCGCGCAGTTTCGCCTCCAAGTCGGCATGATCGACATTACCCTTGGGGTCACAGGCCACGGGAATGACACGAAATCCGGCCAAAACCGCACTGGCGGGATTGGTTCCATGGGCGGAGACGGGAATCAGACAGACATCCCGGGCCGACTCCCCCCGGGCATGTTGCCAACCGCGAATGGCCAGGAGTCCGGCATATTCCCCCTGGGATCCGGCATTGGGTTGAAGGGAGACCGCCGGGAGGCCGATGATTTCGCCGAGCCATTGTTCCAGGTCGTGGATCATCGTCAGGTAGCCTTCATTCTGTCCTTCCGGGGCAAAGGGGTGGGGATTTCCAACCGAGGACCAGCCCAGAGGAGTCAGCTCCGAGGCGGCATTTAGCTTCATGGTGCAAGAACCGAGAGGCACCATGGATTGGGCGGGGGTAAGATCCTTCTGGGCCAGATGGCGGATATAGCGCAGGAGTTCGTTTTCGTTTCCATAAGAGGAAAAAATGGAGTGACGAAGGGCGGGACCCGTTCGGATCAAGGGACCGCTCATTTGGGGGGCCAAAGGTGAGGTGCCGGAGGAGCTTCCGCCAAAAAACTCAACCAAGCGGTTGATTTCCGCATCCTCCGTGAGCTCATCCAGGGTGATGCCGATCTCTGTTCCGGAATAAATCCGAAAGTTATACTGCGCCTTGGTCGCGGCATGGAGGGCTGAAGAAATGACTTTGGAGGAGCCCTGGATCCGGAGGGTGTCAAAAAAGGAGGGATGGAGGATCTTGAGTCCGAGTCGGCTTAGTTCGGCTGCAAGGCGCTGGGCGTGTCCGTGAATGCGCATAGCAAGCGAGCGGAGCCCGTCCGGGCCATGATGAATAGCGTACATCGAGGCCATGGAGGCGAGCAGGGCTTGGGCCGTACAGATATTGCTGGTGGCCCGGTCCCGGCGAATGTGCTGTTCACGAGTCTGAAGGGAGAGACGGTAGGCGATCCGCCCTGAGGCGTCTTTGGAAACACCCACCAAACGACCCGGAAGGAGACGCTGGTAAGCCAAGCGGGTGGCGAAATAAGCGGCATGGGGACCACCGAAACCCACGGGTACACCGAAACGCTGGGTGCTTCCAACCGCCACATCGGCCCCGAGTTCGCCCGGGGGGGTGAACAAAAGAAGCGCCATGGGATCGGCAACAAGGATAGAGAGGGCACCGACTTTCTTTAGTTTTTCCAGATGGGGGCGTGGATCGGACAGGCGGCCGTCACTATCGGGATAGCTAAGAATGCCGGCAAAAAGTCGATCGGCATCCTTTTCGGGGAATGTTTCTGAAGAAATAATTTTCCATCCCAAGGCGCTGGCTCGGGTAGTGACAACCGATGCGGTCGTGGGGTGAAGGCCGGGGGATAGCCAAAGGGTGTGGCGATCGCTGCTTTGCATCGCTCCCTGAGCCAGGGAAGCGGCCTCGGCGGCCGCGGTCCCCTCATCCAAAAGGGAGGCATTGGCAATTTCCATGCCGGTCAATTCGATGATCATGGTTTGGAAATTCAGCAGGGCCTCCAGACGCCCTTGGGAAATTTCCGGTTGGTAGGGGGTGTACGAGGAATACCAGCCCGGATCCTCGAACAAATTGCGGCGAAGAATATTCGGGGTGATGGTTCCGTGATAACCAAGCCCGATCAGCGAACGCACATTCTGGTTCCGGGCAAAAATCCCCTCCAGATCTGCCAAGGCGCGAGCCTCCGACCTGGCGGGGGGGAGCTGGGGGAGTTTCCGGGCAGAAAGACCCTCGGGGAGAGATTTTTGGATCAGTTCCTCCAGACTGTTGAGGCCGAGGGTCTGAAGCATTTCCTTGCGGGTCGATTCATCCGGGCCCAGATGACGCTCCAAAAAGGAGGCGTCTTCCCGGCTGGAATTACCAGGAGAGGGGGGAGGTACGGGCTTGGCTTGTTTTTTGGGTGCGGTTGCAGGCACCGCTTGAGCGTAATTGACAAGGGGAACTTGGCAAGAGGCAGGGAAAGTTGGCGGTGAATGAGTGGATCGGTACGCTATCCCCGTGCATCAGATCTCGGTTCGGGACTGTGGTTTAGACGCCTTGGCGCATGTGTTGGCCTCTTCGGAGGCACTACGTGCAGTTTCCGTGTCCTTTCATGAGGGGCGCTTGGAGTACGCGACTGCAGGACAACAAAGCGGGGAGAAAGCGGGAGTAGAGGTGGCGGAGGCCGTACGAGGTTTGCAGGGGGCGAGCGTCTGTCGTTGGGATGCAAAGTCCCCGAGATGTGAAACTTGTGGGCGTCTTTTTGACGGGGAATGGGATGAGGGGGTCATGATCCGAAGATCCGGAGAGAAGATCGTGCTGGAAAGGGAAAGCTGCCCAACGGCGCCCAAATTCTGGCTTTGGCGGATGTTGAGCGGCGTGAAGCTGGAGGTACGGCAGCTTCCGTCCGTGGTGGGGGCAGGAAAAAAATGGAA
>RGGS01000002.1 GCA_010024525.1 Verrucomicrobiota bacterium
TCCCCTCCACCGCCCCCATGGCGGTCTTTCCTTCATCCCAAGCCCAGAGCAGAGACCTGGCCCCCGCCCAGTATTAAGCGCTAATGAAACCCACACGTGCCCTTGCCCTTGTCCTCTTGGCTCTGCTCTTTACCTGGGCAGGACAGCTAGCCATTGGATATATCCAGGTCGGGAAATTGGAGCCGATCCTCAACGAGGAGACGAACCTCCCCAACCCTCCGACCCCCTCCGGCTTTGCCCAGACGGGTGCTCGCGTTTTTGCCTCGGAAGGATGCATCGAGTGCCACAGTCTTTCGGTTCGCGGCCCGGTCGGGTCGGCAGACCTGACCCGTGGATGGGGACCTCGCCGTTCCGTCCCCCGTGATTACCTGTTCCGTGAACCTGCCTTGATCGGTTTCTCCAGAATTGGTCCCGATCTATCCGACATCGGGGAGAGAATGAAGGAGTCCAATGACCTGATGGCCCACCTTCTCAATCCCAGAAAACTCAAGCCGACTTCAACCTGCCCGCCCCACCCATGGTTGTTTGATGTAAAGCTAACCGGTCCAAGACCAGAAAATGATGCCATGACCGTAATCACCCAAGAATGGAAACAGGTGGTTCCCTCTTATAAGGCCAAAGCGCTGGTGGCCTACCTACAGTCCCTGAACCTTGGCTACCCACTTCCCGAAGCCCCCTTGAAATAACCATGAATTCGCACGACCCCCATCATCTGACACAACCCTCTGCGGAACGGCACGCTCCGATCCCCGGTTGGCTCCTTATGCTTGGGGTGATCCTGGCCTTCTGGGCTGGTGGCTACCTATTCTTTTACAGTGGCGGGTTCCGAGGAGACGTTTTTGATCCGGGCCAGATTACTTGGGGACCGGTCAGCACCGGTCCGGTAGCCCCACCAGATCCCAAGGTCATGGGAAAACGCCTCTACACTGCCAATTGCGCCCAATGCCATCAAGCCAGCGGCTTGGGACAAGCGGGTGTCTATCCTCCCTTGGCAGGCTCCGAATGGGTCACAGGCTCAAAGAATCGTCTAATTTCCATTCTTCATAAGGGCATTGCCGGCCCCATCAACGTCAAGGGTGCTCTCTATAACAACAACATGCCTGCCTGGGGTGATGGAGCCCCCGTGCCGTTAAAAGACGAACAGATAGCCGCCATTCTTACCTATATTCGCAGCGAGTGGGGTAATACTGCTGATGCTATCGAAGTCGCCGATGTTGCCGCCAAACGTAAGGAAATTGCAGGCCGAACCTCTCCTTGGAGCGAAAAAGAGCTGTTGGCACTTCCGTCGGACCTTCCGCCTCTCCCGCCGGCTGCTGCCGCAGGGAAGTAAATAGAAGACGGAAGATGGGATATAGGGAGTTCCCCTATCCTCTATCTGCTAACTCCTACTTTCTATTCCTCCCGCCCGCCCCCATCTACTTTCCACCTTCAACTAACTATGGCGCGGGCTTAACCAGCTTCTGGAAATCCGGCTCGGCCTGAATCTGCTGGAACATGGGTTCCGCGGCAATCTTCTCGCGCATCGGCAGTCCGCCATATTTCACCGCTTCCCCCAAAGCCCGATAGAAATCCGGGCGATTCCCCATGACCAAGCTGAATTTAGCCAGACCAAACTTAACCTCGGGATCCTCCGGTGTGATCCTCTCCAGGCGCCGCGCATACTCCATGGCTTGGGGCACCCGGCTCTGAAGGGCAAAATAATTAACCGCATCGCGAAGAATTTCGGCGTTTGTCGGGAAAAGGGTGGAGGCTTCCGCCACCAGCTTGTCGGCCTTCTCACGATTCCCCTGCTCGGCATATTTCCCCAGAAGCTGTTGCACGAACTGCGGCTCCTTGGGATTGGCCGTTCTCAAACCCTCCAAGGCCGCAACCTCACCTTTGAGGACGATCCGCCGTTCGCAGTTGGCCAATAACATGGCGAGCAAGCCGTTGTTGGGGTCTGCCTTCGATGCTTTGGCCAAAATATCCCGCAATTCATCAACTCGATTCTGCTGCATCAACAAATCGGAGAAGTTGTTCAGAGTTTCAGTATTCCCCGGCCATAGCTCCAAGGCCTGACGGTAGGCTTGTTCGGCGGCCTCCGGCATCTTTCTCCATTTATAAATGTTTCCCCCCGTGTTGCGGAGCTTGGAAAAAGAGCGTTGGGCATCGATATCATCTTCAAAACCCGGATCAGCCTTGAGGTGATCAATGTATTCCCTCCAATAGTTCATGTCAGAAGCCACTTGCTCAGGAGTCAGGACCGGGACGGGATCTCTCTTAATTTCGTAGCAAAGGCCATGAGGAACGGCGTTGGGGTACGACCACTCCATCGGGAAGCTCTCCTCCACAAAGAAGTGCCGCTGATCCTTGTTTCTTTGCCAAATCCACTCCCCCACCATGGAGTTTAGGACCGTGGGATCTGAATTTGGATCCGGGGCCCCTGGTTCACGTTGCCGCCGCTCGATCGCCGCCTGGTAAATTGCCATGATATCCTCTTGGCGGGGTAGCACCAAGGGCGCCTTCGGATAGTGCTTGTCGCGGCCAAGCCACTTATCCACCCACCCTCTCGGGGCGGGTCTTTCGGTGGAGTAATGGTTGCGTATGTACTGATTATAAAAAGCATCCGCCAGGGCGTTCTGGGTGATGATGTAGAGGTCTCGGCGATCAAAGTTTTTGTCCCGTTTGAATTTTTTGGGCTCAAAACTCTCAGAAAGAATCATATAGGTGGGCACAAAACGACCCGGGTCGGTTCCCCCGTAGACAAAACTGTCCTTGGGAAGGTCCGCCAACATGTCGCGACCGTACATCCAGCCGAACCAATGGTTTCTCTGGCTACAGAAGGTCAGGTTTTGCCGGAAGCTAAACGCGCTCAGTAATAGAGCCAACAGGGCCGAGGCGCCCACGGCCACCGAGATACTTTTTAACCAACGGTCGATGACCAAACCCGAACCAAATCCCGCCAATAGGACAAAGAAAGCATGAGAATAGCCGAGATACGGCATCTCCAGCAGCCAAGCCGCTTCATCTGCACCTGCCTGGTCGAAGGCTGGTTGAAGAAATCCGGCCAAAAGGAAGCCAATCGCGCCAATCTGAATCCATGATCTCACCGGAGGCGGCAAGCCCCCCAGAAACGCCACGGCGGCCACCAAGGCGAGGATCGAAATCGGCGTGAAGTTCGCCACAATCTTTCGCCAATACAGTTGGGCGAATTTGCCTAATGTCTCCCGGAAGGAAGGCGGCTTCGGCGCTCCCGGCGGAGGTTCTGGGGGATTTAAGAGCTCTTGCGGGGCTGCTCCCATGGCACGCCCAACGGTTTTAAGAAGTTGGTCCGATAGTTTGCCGGAGTACTGGCTGCGATTGATGGCATAGAAGAAGCCCTCTTTCGTGCTGGTAAAGCCCCAGTTCATCGGGGGATTCGTCGAGGAGGCCATCGGCATGTAGGCGTAGGGAGAAAGTCCGATGGCCACTCCGGCCAAAACCAAGAGCCCCGTCCGCCAATTCGGCAGGCTTCGTTTCACCAACATCCAGACGACCAGGGCCACCCCAACACACCACAGAAACCGGATCGAGGAATGCCACGTCGGTTGGTCTCCTGAAATGCTCCCGAAACCCCAATAGACCAGGGCCGCGGCCACGCAGAGATAAAGCAATCCCTCGGCCAACAGATCCCTTCTGCGCAGCACCATGATCATGACCGGCAGGGGCGAGAGGGAGATCATCAGATGGTGATCACTCATCCCGAGGGCAAAAAAGAAAGCCGACCATGCCAGCCCGTTGGTCCATTCAGGAGCCCGCAGCCAGCGATAAAGGACCCAGACGTAAAGCATCACACAGAGAGAGTGCAGTCCGTAGACCTCCGCGATGACCGCTTGGGACCACATGGAGACACTCAAGGCCAAGGCAATAGCCCAGCCCGTGCCTAGGATTTGAGCCACAAGATCCCGTACTCCGGCCCAACGAAGGGAGTTGGATAAAATTAGTGCGACCAAGCCGATGGCGATGGCCGTGCAGAATCCGGAGAAAAGATTCACTTCCCATGCCCCGTTTCCGATCGGGAATAAGGTGAAGAGATGGGAGAAAATCGTCCAAAGCGGATATCCGGTGGGATGTGGAACCCCTACATGGACCGAAGCCGTCAGAAACTCCCCAGAGTCCAAGAGCCCGACGTTGGGCTGGGTGGTAAGAAAATAAACGACCTGGGAAACCAGCCAGGCAACTCCGGCGGCGATCCAATCCTTACGATCAAAAGGCCAAGTCCAACGCAGGGGTGCCGGGGTGGATGACGTCTGGTTCATGGGAAAATCCTCCGCACGGCCAGCTGAAACACCCTCTTGGCCGCCTCCAGGGCGATATGGGTCGACATCTTGGAATTTCCCTCCCGGCGCTCGGTAAAGACAATCGGCACTTCCTGAAGCTTAAATCCGCCCTGGCATGCGAAAAAATGCAGTTCGACTTGAAAACCGTACCCTTGCGCCGTGAACAGATCCCAGTTCAAACCCTCCAAAACTCTACGACGGATGGCCTTAAAGCCGCTGGTCGGATCTGACATGGACAGGCCGGTCAAAAGCCGTGCATACCATCCGCCAAAACTGCTTAACCAAAGGCGGGATTGAGGCCAATTCAACACCCTCACCCCATTCACATAGCGCGAGCCTACCGCGATATCTGCCCCCTCCGACAAAGCTTGGAGCAATATCGGCACATCTGCGGGATTATGGGATAGGTCTGCATCCATCTCGACCACCGCATCGTAACTCCGCCGGAGTGCCCATTGGAATCCCTCTTTGTAAGCCGAACCTAACCCCGCCTTGCCGGGCCTCTCCAAAAGATGGACCTTTTTTGCAAATCCAGGCACCTGTTTTACCCGTGCCGCGGTTTCATCGGGTGAGTTATCATCGACCACCAGGATGTCTGCCATGGGAACCTTGGCTTGGATCTCCTGAAGTGTTTTGAGAATCATGCCCGCTTCGTTATAAGTTGGTACAATAATGAGGAAGGTTTGAATGGGGCCAATCTCTTTGCCGCTGGAACAAGAGCTACCGACTCCCTCCATGGCCTTCATCGTTGGGACGGAAGCTGACAATGCAATGGCAATGCCAGCGTTTCTTTACAAAAAGTTTCCGCACTCAAGAAGTTCCCGCCTTTGCTTTGGGCAAAACATTCCTGTTGGTGCATGGCGCGGGGATAATAAACCTCAGTCTGGATGCCATCCTGAGCCAGTCTTTCCCTGGTTTCTTCCCTCTTGCCCGGACCCGTGACTCGGATCACAAATTGATTCCAGGTGTGCTCACCAACCCCCTTCTGGCAGGCGTAGGGCAAAAGGACAGCGCCGGGGGTGGCTTGGGCCAAAGTATGGCGCTCCCCTTCACAAACACATTGATCCACAGGAAAAGTTGCCCTCCATTTTGACTGAAGTTCTTCGACGAGCCTGGCGGCCGCGGTCCTTCTTTTCTGCAACGCCTCGTGAAGGTGGCGTAACTTCACCCGTAAAAAAGCAGCTTGGATTTCGTGCAGCCGAAAGTTTCCGCCTACCAACTCATGAAAATATTTCTGCTTGGCCCCATGCACCCGAAGTTTTCTGATTTTTTCTGCAAGAGACGAGTCCCGAGTGGTGACCAACCCCCCCTCTCCCAAGGTCCCGAGATTTTTGGACGGAAAAAAAGAGAAAGTACCCAAGGTTCCCATGGTGCCTGCCTGGCGCCCCTTGTCTTTGGCCCCTAAGGCCTGCGCCACGTCCTCAATCACCGGGATCCCGTGTTTTGTCGCGGCCTTCAAAATTGGATCCATGTCGGCACACTGCCCAAAGAGATGAACCGCGATAATTGCCTTGGTCTTCGGCCCGATCTTGGCCACAACTTGGTCCGCCCGTAGGTTGTAACAGCACTCTGCACTATCCACAAAAACCGGCTTGGCGCCCAGACGGGCCACCGCCCCCGCAGTGGCAAAAAATGTGTAGGTGGGGCAAATCACCTCATCTCCCGGCCCCACCCCCACCGCCTGCAAGGCCAAGAGCAAGGCATCAGAGCCATTGGAGACCCCAATGGCGTGTTGTGCCCCAATCCAAGTCGCAATCTCCCGTTCAAAAGCCTCCACTTCAGGTCCAAGCACAAAGCGACCACTATCCAGAACCCGTTCAAAGGCCGCCAACAACTCCCCACGGTAGGGAGCATGCTCAGCCACCAAGTCGAGCATCGGAACCTTCATAAGTCCCTCACTGTAGGCAAGAAGCCCCAAGACTAAACCTCAAAAAGATCACTTCCAGAGGGTTGCCCTCATTCCCTGTTCGGGGCAGTTTAGGGCATGCAGAGCGCTAACGGTTCAAAGTTTCTAGTCCATGGAGGAAACCCGATTCAGGGGAAAATCGAACCCCAGGGAAACAAGAACGAGGCCATGCCCCTGATGGCAGCAGCCTGCCTGACCGAGCAACCCATCATCCTACAAAATATTCCCCAAATTGAGGATGTCCGACTGATGGAAGAAATCCTCCATGATCTGGGTTTGACCGCGAAGGAATCAGAGGTTGCCCAAGTCCGGCGTACCCTAACGCTTCAAGCCAAGGCCAAACCTAAGTCTACCATCCATCCGGAACTGGGGTCACGCTTGCGTGGCTCCGTCACTCTAGCCGGCCCGTTGCTTGCCAGAACGGGGGAAGTCACCCTGCCCCGCCCTGGGGGCGACCGGATCGGCCGTAGGCGGCTGGATACTCATCTGCAAATTTTTTCCGCTTTAGGAGCCCAGATCAACGACATCCGGGACGGAATCCAAATCAAAGCAAAAAAACTGAAAGGGGCCGACATCCTGTTGGACGAAGCCTCCGTCACCGCCACGGAAAACGGGCTCTGTGCTGCGGTTTTAGCCGATGGGGTGACGGTCCTGCATAATGCCGCCAGCGAGCCCCACGTTCAGGCCCTTGGCAATCTGCTGAACGCCATGGGTGCCAGAATCTCCGGCATCGGCACCAACACCCTCACCATCGAGGGGGTAAAGACCCTGGAGGGAGCCAACCACCGCATCAGTGCCGATTACCTCGAAGCGGGATCTTTGCTGGCTTTGGCGGCCGTCACTGGCGGAGAACTGGTGATTCAAAATACTGCCCCGCAAAACATGCGAATGATCCTGCAGACCTTTGGCCGGTTGGGCATCCGAACGGAAATCAAGGGACAAGATATTCTCGTTCCCAAAGGACAGTCGCTCGAAGTTGAAAAAGAATTCGGTGGGGCGGTTCCCCATATCGCCGATGCCCCATGGCCCGGGTTCCCAGCCGATATGACTTCCGTAGCCTTGGTTACGGCCACTCAATGCCAGGGCACCGTTCTAATTCACGAAAAGCTTTTTGAATCCCGGCTCTTTTTTGTCGACGGGCTTTTGGAAATGGGGGCGCGGATTATCTTATGCGACCCACACCGTGCCGTAGTCCTCGGATCCGACAAATTGCGCGGAGCGAGACTGGCCAGTCCTGATATCCGCGCAGGCATGGCCCTGCTCATCGCCGCACTTTGTGCCGACGGTGAATCAGAAATACGAAATATCAACCAGATCGATCGAGGCTTTAGTTGTATCGAACATCGCTTACGTTCCTTGGGCGCCAAGATCGAGCGGGTCTAAACCAAACTAAAGGATCCAGATTCCTTGGATGGCTTGGCTTTCCATGCCTCCGCCCTTGATGATTTGGTTCCGTGCGAACAGAACCAAGGTCATTCCGATCTAACTATTACTTTCCCCGCCGTTATGGCCGACCGATTGCTACTGCCCGAGCGATGCAGCCAGCCACTGGAGTCAACCCACCAAAGCCAACCTCAAGACCCGCCAGGCGGCTTCCCAGACGATTCCTGCCGACATCTTTGAGCGTCCTTCGCTCCGCTCGGTAAACACAATGGGAACCTCACGAATGATGTAGCCCCGCTTCCAGGCTTCGTGGTGGAGCTCTATTTGGAAGGCATACCCTTCCGCACCTGCTTTCTTCCAGTTGAGTTCCTTCAAAACCTCGGCCCGAATGGCCTTGAAACCGCTCGTCGGATCGGTGAGCGGTAACCCCGTGAGTATCCTCACGTACCGCCCTCCAAGTGTGCTGATGAGGATTCTGCTCCTCGGCCAGTTTAGAACCGAAATTCCGTTCAGATATCGGGATCCCACTGCCAGATGCGATCCATCCTCCAATGCCTGAAGGAGGCGGGGAATATCAGAAGGGTCATGCGATAGATCTGCATCGATTTCAACCACCGCACCATAGCCATTTTTTAAAGCCCATTCGAATCCACGACGGTAGGCTGTGCCCAGACCTTGTTTGCCCAGACCCTCCAGAAGAAAGACCCTTTTTCCAAATTCAGGACTCGCTCGAACAATGTCCGCAGTTCCATCCGGGGAGCGATCGTCCACGACCAAAATATCGACCTTCCTTGGCAAGCCCAGGACTTGGGCGACAACTTGGGCAATATTGGGCATTTCATTATAGGTTGGAATGACCACCAATACTTTACCAAGGTGTGAACTCCTCACTTTGGAAGGAAGGACTCGGGATACAACTTCCCCCGACCACCAGCGTTTCCAATTTGCCGGTGTAAATGGCATCGGCATGATCACCATTAATCCCAGGACTCCTGCCCAAGAAAGACCGGAGACCAAGACACACAGGTTGTACCAGCGGGGAGCCTCGAAGTTGAAACGGACAATTCCTTGATTCCCGTCCAAATGCACCGCCATCAATCCGCCAAAGGCTTTGTAAATAGGGACCGGAGAGCCACCCACGGAAGCCCTCCAGTCGGGATGCCAAGCCTCCGAGACAATCAACCATCCCTCACGGGGTGTCGGGGGATCAAAAGCGAAACTCGTTGCCCCCCTTTTTTCTACATAGGAAACTTTTCGGAAGGGAATTCCCACTGCTTGGGCATATTCGGAGGTGAGTTGCACCTCTCCTTGTGGCGTGCCAGATCCCACAAGATAGGGAAAACTGCGTTCGGTCGGACCCAGCTCAATGGGTGCGACATGGATTTTATCCGCTAAATCCAGAAAGCCGGAAGCCAGACGCTCCGTGCCATGATCCATGGCAAGGTATTCCCGAGCCACAAACGCGGGGGCCAAGGCATCGCGGTTCTCGAGGACCCGGATGTATTCTGAATCAAATCCGATGGGATAAAACTGGGTGTAGAAGTTTTGGATTTCTGCCGGTGTGAAGGGGTCTTGTTTGTCGAGCAGGACGTGGGATATACCCGCCACGCGCATGTAGGTTTTCATGGCGTTGGGAGAGGTATTAGCTCCATCAAGAAGTGCCCGCATACCACGCATTTGAAAATGCGCCCATGAAGCCTCGCTATTCAGACCGCGTCCGGACTGCATGGGCGTTCGCAGATAAAAATAACGGCCTGAAAGTGGGTAGACTCTTCCCTCAATTGGCGAAGTTCTTAAGTACTCCTGGGCCCGATCAAAGTCGGCAAAGGTCTGCACCGGTAAACCTGGGGCAAAGAAACGGGCCAGATAAACACCACTATCCACCAGCAGGAGGATCCCCAGAATCACGGCCAAGGGAATGCGGGTATGCCTGCCAAGAATTCCGGTCCATAACTGCTGCAACGCGATGGCACCTGTCACCGCTGCGGCGAAAAAGCCAACTTCCCAGAAGCCCCAAGGGGCTCGAATATCCCGGTAAAGGGGAAACTTTTCCAGAATCAGAAAACCAGGCACAAAAAGATAGATGCCAATCATGAGAACCACCCAAAAGCGCCGTCCTGGCGCTTCAGGGAGAAGTTTCGGGATTAGCACAACCGGAATCAGGGTCATGAACCACATGACCGCAATGATCCAGTCAGGAGCTTGGGCCGAGCCAAGAAGGAATTCCTTGGTCCCTGTAAAAACAGAGAAGGGCCCCTGGGAAAGCCACAATGCGAAAAGAGAAATCCCGGCAAAAAGTCTGCAAAGACTCCCCTGCCTGCTGGCCAACCAACCTGGATTCCGCCGTGACCACCAGAACACTGTGCCGACAGACAAAAGAAGGATCGCCCCAAGATAAAATTGCCCGCGATCAGCCAAAAAATCCGCGCGCATCCCTGCCAGCAAAGCATTCCCGCGATCCAAGACTGAAATAAAACTTTTCATCGAGAAGGCCTGCTGCCAGCCATGGAAATTGTCAAAGGTGAAAGCCGCCACCCAACGGAATTCCCGTGTCAGTGGCAACAAAACAACCGCCGCCATCAAGAAAACACCGGCCAGGGCCGTCAACGTTCCACGAATCAAGAGGAACCTGTCCTCAGGACGATCGACTAAAAGCCAGATATAAAATGCTGCCGCCAATGGGATAAACATGAGTGTTAGCTTGGTATACGAAAGCATCATGGCCGACCAACCCAAGGCCAGCCATGCCTTGGATTGCCAGGAGCCATTTTCAGACACCTTGAGAAAGGCCCAGAAAATAAGCGGTGGAAATATATATGAGTAGCTTCCCATCCAGTGCTCAAAGTTGCCAATGCGCAACAACATCTGGGAGCTGGTTACGTAAAGTATAGCCGCCACAACACCGGTCCAAGCATTTTGGGTTAGCCTGCGCACAAAAAGGAACATGGTAAGGGAAGCCAACGGGATAACCAAAAGGGCAGCCACCTTGATCCCCCATGGATCACCCAAAAGGGACGTAGCTATGACTCCCACCGTCATGGGAAGCCCGCATAACGCGAAACTTGCAGTTGAGTAACCCTGCATAAAATGGGAACTCCACCAGGGAATCCCCTTCGAATCCTTGAAGTTCTGGACAACTTCGCCAAGAAACCGCCCACCCCCGCCATAGAGCTCCTCCTGGGATGGAGACTGCGTTAACCATCCAAAACCGAGAAACCCACAATACAGGACCAAAAAGACGGTCAGGATAAATTGGGGGCGTTTATTATTTATCATGGGATCCGTTTTTCATAAGAAAGTGCTGGAATCTTCAGGCTATCGCATTGCGTAAAGATGCATGCAGTCTAATTAGAAAGAGCCCGCTTCCAAGGCCAGAAGCCCCATTCTTGTGACCTGTATCCTGGCCCACGACATATGGACCAATTGAGTCGATTGATTTGATTCATTTTTTAGCATCAACACTGACCGTAAAGCGCTTTGGAAATTCGTCGGATGGCAATGTTTTGGAGCGAATGGGCCACGGAGGCAAGATTTCGTACAGTGAGAGCCTTGGACTCCCCGGTGGCACGTTCATTACCATAAACAGGGATCTCAACGTAGGAAAGATTCTTGGAAAGCAATCGAGTCAATAGATCCGCCTGGAATCCGAATCCATGGGAATTTGAGTGCCAACGCCTGACATATTCCGTTCGCGTGACCAACAAACCATTATAGTAGTGCATCCGGTAACCGCTGATGGCATTGACCAAGGCCGTGTAGGTCTTGGAAAGGAGTCTTCGAAAAGCACCCCGACCGCAGATTTCCACCGTGTAGGGGACCACCACCTCTGCCTTTCCAATTTGTTTGAAGATGGTCTCCAGCGTATTTTCAGGCTCAACATTGTCCCCGCAAATCATGCGCAACCACT
Organism: Verrucomicrobiota bacterium; assembly: GCA_010024525.1. Lineage (GTDB taxonomy): Bacteria > Verrucomicrobiota > Verrucomicrobiia > Methylacidiphilales > Verrucolacustridaceae > Verrucolacustris. The sequence goes on from RGGS01000002.1 coordinate 11,495, forward strand.
CCCCTTTGGCGCGGAAAGCTGCCTCGGCGTAGTTCGTGGCGACCCCCTCGTTATGGGCGTTCCGAAGCAAACGAATTGGAACATCCGGGTGCGCCGACATGAATTTACGGATTCTTGCCACACTTTCGTCTTTGGAGGCGTCGTCCACGACAATGATGTCGAAAGAAGGCACAGTCTTTTGCAGCGCCTGGATTAAGGTTTCCAAGGTTCCCAAAATGTTGTCCTGCTCGTTGTAGCAGGCCACAAAAAGGGTCAAAAAGACGGGGGACTGCAAGGCATTGGCCGCTGGTGTCGATTCTTCCGTTGGACCGAAGGGCATCATGACAGCTTTTCAAACTCGCTTTCGCGGCGCAGAACAAAGCGCTTCAACGCAAATACCAGATTGGCCACAGGCACCAGGCGTGGGTTGACCAACTTCCACCGCCCTTCTTCCTTCACAATATCGCCCCCCTCCAAAAGACGCTGCAAACGTACGTCTCGGATCCGCTCATCGTCGTAAACGGCACGCAGTTCTTCATGGGTGATAAACCCACCCCGATCGTGGCACTCCTTGAATATCCTGATCCGGATCGAGGCGTGCCCGAGGTTGATAAAGTTAAAGAAACAATATGCCAACATCACGTAAATCGCCGGATTGGCAACAACTGCCAGAATCCAACGGTCAAGATTCCTGGGGAAGACCTGGAGCAAGGTCACCTGCATTGCTATTGCGACCACCAATCCGGCCAGAAAACCAGCCACCACCGAACGAAAGAACCAGTCCCCTCGTCGTGCCCGTAAAGCAACCGCTTGCACTACAACCATCACTGCAAGCGCCAGTATCGGGCTCAATAAATAAAACCATTCAGGAGCCATAATATATCCTTGGTGAAACCACTGGCAGCATGCCCTATCCCCCAGAACCTACTGCCCCGAAGACCATGCGGCGATAAAGAAGGATTGTGTGAAAAAAGAGGTATTTTCCCGAGCGCAAGCGGTAACCCCCAGACTCTTCGATCAGGATACGATCGCTGACCAACGCGCTTACCCGGGCCCCAATAAAAGGCCTTTGGCGAAAGAACTCCTCAATTTCTTGGCTGGAAACACCCTTTTCACCCAGTCGGTGCAGATGCCGCGTCAAACTCAGCGTGGGACTGTCCCCCTCCACTGCCGAGTAAGTAATCACGTAGCACAGCACCGCTGACCAATAAGCGAGACAAAAGTAGAGGAAACCGACGAGCCAACCTGCTTTGAAGGCCCCACCGCCAACGAAACCCGCGAGAAGCGAAACAGCAACAACAGCCCAGATCACAGTAAAAATAACGAGCAGTGCCTTGAGTTGACTCTTCGGGAGACGCCAACGCCAAAGTGTTAGATGCAACACAAATGCCGATAACCATGCGGTTCCCGTTAAGATTAGAAGAGACATCCTAAGTGTTTTCCTGCGAGTTTGGCGTCAAGCACACCTGCAAAACAGCGCCTTTGCCAATGGCAGCCTCGATGAACATGAGCGCCACGGAAAGAACACCCACAGGAACGGCCAGCAACCCGTAAACCAAGAGGGCGAAAACATTAGCGACTGTCGTAGGATACTTTTTCCGGCCCTTTAGGATTTTGTAGCCCATATTAAAATCGAACGGCAACAGATTGAGAAAACTTTGCCACCAACCAAAGACACCATACTCGAGAGATTTTGTCGTGCGCCAAGTGGCGGCAAATCCGTTCCGCTCGCAAACCTCGGCCAGTGTCTTTTTTTCGTAATGGAACAGATGACGAACTGGATCCAGATGAAACCAGCGACCGCGAAACATCGATGCCTGCAGACTCCCGAAGTTCGGCACGGATATGAAGACCGAACCGGTGGACTTAAGAAGGCGCCGCAGCTTCTGCAGAAGATCGTCCGGAGTATCGACATGCTCGAATACCTGCCACAAAGTGATCAGGTCGAACGAGGCGTCATGCTCCTTTGCTGAACTGTACGGATCGAACTGGCGCACGCCGAATTTAGTGAGCAGACTTCTGCCCGCGAGGGATGGCTCATATCCGAAACGCTCGGCAGCAATGGGCAGGCAACGAAGGAATGTCCCGTCACCACACCCCACGTCCAATATTTTTGAGGGTAAAGGTTTACTCAAGGCTAATGACCGCCTTGCTCGCTGAAAGAATGCTATTGCAAGTCTGTTTGCAAAGCGTTCTCTAGTCGCCTCACCATAATACCCACCAAAGTAGGGATCCGCATCAGAGTTATAAGTTGCGGTCGCATTGGAATATGCAATACCACAACTGCGGCATCTGTTAATTGCAACTGAAGCCGACCGCGGAAAGTCTGCATTCACTCCTGCGAATAGGAACTCAGATTTGTTTTCGGCCCCACAAATGCGACACTTATCAAGCTTCAAAGGAGTTGCCGCCCCTTCAAAGCGGACTTCCGGAAGTTAACGTGGTAGTTGGGACGCTGAAGACCATTCTTGTAAATTCGCGCGGTATAGAGCGCCAAGCCCACCGTCACAAAGCCAAGAAATCCAAAGCCAGCCAGAATCAATAACACAATAGAAGCTTGACTTGAAAACGCTATGGCGAGCCACGCAAGGAAGCCCAGGAGTAGAATCCAGAAAGGAAATAAGTAAGCCGGTAGCCTCAGCCATAGAGTGCTTGAAGAAAGAAGGCCGGCAAACCCAAACACCCACATTCCAAAGAGACTGTAATGCGTCCTGCCAACAGATCGCCTGCTCCGTTTGTAGGGGATATTTTTAATATCGAAACCCACCCGACCGATGGAGGCCCTGATGAAAGGGAACGAGGTAGCATCCCGGTTGACCGCCTCGCGGACATCTTTCCGCATCGCGCAGAATTCAGCCATGTCCAAAAGGAACAGCTCGTCAGCTGCTGCTCTGGTGACCCGGTAGTAAAGTTTCCTTAAAAGCTTTAGCGGCAAACACTCTTCACGATCTGCGCGCTCACCGTAAACAATGTCGTAGCCGCCTTCAATCTGTGCGAGAAAATCAACAAAAAGCTCCGGCGGATCCTCGCAATCAACGTCGATTACTCCAGTGATATCGCCAATGGAATTTCGTAATCCGCACTCGACAGAAACTTGATATCCGAAGTTTCGGGACATTTCTACGACAATCACCCAATCAAATCGCTCAGCCAAATCCAGGAGAATTTCAAGTGAACCATCACTTGAGCAGTTATCAATAAATAACAGTTTGCACGAATAGCGCCCCACCAAACAGTCAAAAACTTTTGAGATCCTTTCAACAAATACAGGTATTGCTTCTTTTTCGTTAAAAACCGGGCAGACAACTTCGAAGGTTTGCATAAAGAATAGTGAGCGGGCGACTCCCCTACGGTGTGCCTCGTCGAGCGTTTAGGAGATAGACGAAGTAATTCTCGCCGCTGATGCTATGTGTAGCTCCAAGAAGCTTACCCATTTCTGGCGGCAGACCGATCTCGTAACCCGTTAGAAGCACCACGTCGCGTCCATGTTTCTGAAACTGCTCGCCGACGACACGTGCAAGCTCGTCAGAAGAAAGAATAGTCGACCTACGCTTATGGTCCACTTTTGTGAAGGAGCCCATTTCATCTCTGCTGGCAATGTACACCTCCCTTCCCAGATACCCTGATAGGGAGATCATAAGGTAATCGGGGTCGCCAATGATCGGGGCATCGGGTGGTGCGTACTTGCGGATAATCTCTGCGGCATCCCTACTTCCAGAAAAAGGAATAACCTGCTCTTGGAGCAGAAATGCCCCTGCTACGACCACGTGGACGGTAAGCATGGCCGTCATTAGAGCAGAAGCATGGCGCCTGAGCCATGCAACTGCACCGAAACGGGAAGAGAAACCTCCACCCTCATTCACATCACATCGAAGCGTCCAATATGCGAGCACTAGAAGCAGAAAATAAGACCCGTGGTAGCGCAATGCAGTCCACGGCAAATGACAGAGTATAGATCCAAGTCCCAGCATTCCGATCATAAAGAGGAACAGTGCCTTTTTATTCGGCCAAAGGATCGTCGTTACTAGTACAATAAGACTGAGGGTAAGAAAAATCTGCACACCGGGCCATGGGTCTAATATCTGCGAGTTCCACGTCCCGAACAAAGGTATCGGAAGCCACCCACGCAAGGGGAACGGCAAGCTTTCGATCAGTCGGACGAAATGTGAGTCCTGCCGCAGGGCTTGTCCCAAGACAATCTCGGCTATTTCGGGGGGCGGGATCATGGTTTTGAGCGCGGCGAGGAAGCTGCACACAACCAACACGCCTCCACCGACCGCCGGCAGACTGCCGAATATTTCGGGACCCAAACGCCCCTCTTGCCAAGCATCAAAGACAAAAGTCGCGCCGAGAGCACAGGCAAGGGCAAGCCCGAAGGGATTCGTCTCCAGCAGCAGAGCAACGACAAAGCTAAATACCAGTGGTCTCCAACGCTCAGAGTTAAGCAAAGCACAGCAGCAAATCGACAGGGCACCAATCACCGAATAATCGCGAAGAATGGTACCGTATTCATAAAGCGGATAGTAGCCGAAGGCGAATAGAATCTTTTGCCACCTCGACAGGGGCGAGTATCGACACAGAACAAACACGCCGACTGATGAGAAAAGAACAATAGATGCCTTGAAGAGGACCAAGTTGCCGTCTGCGAATTCAAGCAACCAACACAGGCTGAAGAATACAATGCGTCCTGTGAATTTGATGTGCTCGAAGAATTCCCCGTATCCCGAGGTAAAGCGGGCAACAGTTAGGGGCATCCACTCATCCCGCCACATGACATGCCGTAGAGCGAAAAACAAGTTCACGCAAAAGAATGCACATGCGGTAACCAGCGCAAAGCGAAGGTCCTTCGGTTGCTCATCGCTAAAAGATAGACCGTTTTTAACTTTCATTTTAAGTGGGTATTGAACGTAAGTATGTGACCAAGCCTTCAGATAGTTGATAGCGTGAGCCCCAGCCTAGGGCCCGCAGCTTCCGGGTGGAGGCAACGATAGCATCCTTTACTACACGAGAATCTGAACGAGGCGCCGAAACTGGAGGGTCAGTCTTGCAACTAAGCTTGGCGACTTCATCCTGTAACACCGCCAAAGGAACGCCGACACCTGTCCCTATGTTGAAGATCCCTGCAGCTTGCTTTTGAACGAGGACCAAAAGCGCTGATGCGACATCTACAACGTGAATGTAGTCCCGCACAGCATCAGGCGTTCTGAGCACAATCCTATCGCCAGTTTCGTAGCCTCTAAGCATCCTTGATATTAGACGATCAGGATGTTCACTCGGTCCATAGGGATAAAATATTCGTGCCCACGAAACTGCAAGCGAGGACTCTTTAGCCATTTTTTCCAAATCGGTTCGCAGGGCGTGTTTCGCGCGCGCATAAGGCGAAGCCGGATCGAGCGCAGAGTGATCTTCGTCTAACAGGGCTGTCGATGGGGCATATTCAGCGCAGGATCCACAGCCGACAAAGTGCTTCACACCAATATTAGATAACCATTGAAACAACTCAACCGACTGTTTTTGCAAAACGAAGTTTTCTGGGGAGTCTGTGTAAACACCAGGAATGGCTATCCAAGCACAATGAACGACCACATCCGGCGAGAAGGATATGATCACATCGTAGGGCAGATTGTTCAAGCGATACGGCCTCTGCAGTGGCAGCACATCGTGACCCACAGAGGTGGCCTGTCGGCAAAACTCGGAGCCAATAAAACCGGAGGCGCCAGTTACAAAAATCCTCATTTCGTCGACTCAATGAACGGAAGAACAGCATCTTTGGGTGAGATGCAAGTCACCGGCAAAGGCCAAGAGATGGCAAGTGAAGGATCATTGTGGCGCACCCCCGTCGCGAGTGTTGGGTCAAAATCGCAGGACATCAAATAAGACATGCGACATTCGTCAGTAAGGCACTGAAAGCCATGAGCGAATCCAGCGGGAATGTATAAAGAGATCGAATTTAGCTCACTTAGTGTATAGGAGCGCCACTGGCCGAAAGTGGTTGAACGTGGACGCACGTCAACAACCACATCAAAGACAACGCCCGTCACGCAAGTGACTAGTTTAATTTCTTCTTCGGGCGACTTCTGAAAGTGTAAGCCGCGCACGGAACCGCGCTGGCACGTGCGACTTATGTTGATTTGCGGCCAATCCGTATTGAGCCCTGCCTTCACAAAAGTCTTCCGGCAGAATGAACGCGTGAAACTGCCGCGATCGTCTTGGCGGGGATCCAACTGGACCAACTGCACCCCGCCGAAACCAGCATCCACAATTTTCATGAAAGGTAATGGGGATGAGGCACCGGAACCAAAAATTTTCCGCCATTGCGCAAGTAGTTTCCTTGCTGTGCCGCGATTTCCTCAGCGAAATTCCAAGTCAGCAGCAGTGTTACATCGGGCATTTGCTCTTCCAAAGCGGCAGTCGGCAAAATCGGAAGGTGTGTTCCGGGAGTAAACTTCCCCTGTTTGTGAGGACTTCGGTCAACGACAAACTCCAATAATTCTCGGCCGATGCCGCAGTAATTGAGCAGCGTGCTGCCCTTAGCTGAAGCCCCATAAGCGGCGATGCGCTTTCCAGATGACTTCAAGCGCCCCAACTCCCCCACTAGCTCATCCTTGAGTTGCTTCACACGCTGCCCGAACACCTCTGCGTAGGCTGCAGTACCGACCCCCGCTTTTCCCTCTTCCTCAACTAAAGCGGACACGCTGCCGTCGGGAGTCTTAACCCCTTCTCGAGCGACATGAATACGCAACGAGCCTCCGTGGATTGGCAATTTCTCGATGCGAACCATCTCCAGACCGTGACGGGCAAAAAGAGGGACCAGTGCCCGTCCGTGAAAGTAGAAAAAGTGCTCATGGTAAATGGTGTCGAACTCGAGTTTTTTGACCATCTCGTGGGCCCACGGAAACTCCAGGATCACCCTCCCTTCTGGCGCTAGCAGGAGACAAAGTCCTTTCACAAAGCCATTGATATCCGGAACATGCGCAAAGACGTTGTTCCCTAAGATTAGGTCGGCCTGATTATAGTTTCTTACAATCTGTTCTGCGGTGTCTTCCGTAAAGAATTTCTGTAAGGTCGGAATTCCGTTCGCTAAGGCTACATCCGCAATATTTTGCGCTGGCTCTACCCCGAGACAAGGGACCCCGGAGTTAACAAAGTTTTTTAGCAAGTAGCCGTCATTGCTGGCGATCTCGACAACAAAACTATCCCCACCAAGCGCATATTCTCGTTGGTGGCTTTCGGTTGCACGACTGGCATGTGCAACCATGGCATCAGATACAGACGAGAAGTATAAATAATCGGAAAAAAGAGCTTCAGGAGGCACGGTGTGGCCTAACTGCATAAGGTAACACGAGGGGCAAACTTTCAGGTCGAGCGGAAATCGCAACTCTCGGTGTGCCTCTCGAGGGTTGTTCAGAAGCTTGTTGGCAAGCGGTTGTGCTCTTAAGTCGAGAATTGTGGCAGACAGCGGTTCCCCGCATGAGCGGCACACAGATTGTTTTTTTGTGTCAGACATTCATTTTAAAAGCGCCACTTCCATCCTGTAAGGACGCCAAACACCTACCAAGTTCGCCAAGGACTCTTCCCGCTGCGCCAGAGTCCATCGAGCAAGTCTTGCTCACGTTGCGTATCCATACACTGCCAAAAGCCATGGTGCTCATAGGCAGACAGTTTACCCTGCTTGGCCAGTTGCGGAAGAACGTCACTCTCAAAGATACAACTATCGCCCGAAATGTAATCTCCGATTTTTTTCGACAGGACCATAAATCCGCCATTAATCGGGGAAGTTTCAGCCTTCGGTTTCTCGTCAAAACTAGTGACCTCTCCGCCTTCCCGGATAACTATATCCCCGAACCGTCCGGGTGGCCGGACGGCTGTGACGGTCACCACCGACCCGCGTTCATGATGACGCTTTAGTAAGTTACTTAAACTCACATCGCTCAACCCGTCGCCGTAGGTAAAAAAGAACTCCTCATCGGTTATATGAGGCAAAGCACGCGCCAATCTCCCCCCCGTCATCGTCTCCTCGCCAGTCTCGAGCAGAGTAACGGTCCAGTCTTCCTCAGTATGCTGCGTATGATACTCAATCTTGGCCGTACGTCCGAGCCGTAAAGTAACGTCGCTTGTATTCCATTGATAGTTTCTGAAGTAATCGCGAATGACCCCGCCTTTATATCCGAGACACAGGATGAAATCCTTGTGCCCTTGCGAAGCGAATCCTTTCATAATATGCCATAGGATCGGTCGACCGCCAATTGGCACCATCGGCTTGGGGCGAAATTCGGTCTCTTCACGCAGGCGGGTTCCTAGACCACCGCAAATAATTACTGTTTTCATGATTTTATTTGAATGAAGAACTAGAAAGTGACCTTACTATTTTATCAGTTGGTTATCAAAGAGGAAAAGCGATCCTGATGTTCATTAATCTGGTCTGCCGTGATGTGCTGTGCGGCGGATTGATCCCGGGATACGTTTAGGTACCAATTGACAGTCCTTTCGATGGTTTCGCTGAACTTCCACACCGGCGACCACCCAAGCTCTTGACGCGCGCGCGAGGCGTCAAGACTTAACCATTTCGACTCGTGCGGTTCCTTATCAGCGTATGATGTTTTCCAAGTGCCAGGCCATGTCCTTGTGACCTGTTCGACAACTTCTTGCACCGTGCGCTCCGACTCAACTGATGGACCAAAATTAAAAGCCGCTGCGTTGGCAGTCGGACTCCGCAGCAGCGACTCCAACGCCCCCTGGCTCATTCGCGCGCCAAGAAGCAAATACCCACCCAAGGGTTCTAACACATGTTGCCAAGGCCTCGTCGCAAAAGGATTCCTCACGGGAATGGGTAGTCCCTTCAATAAGCTACGCATGGCATCTGGAATGATCCTGTCTTTCGCCCAATCGCCGCCACCTATGACATTTCCAGCACGGGCTGTCGAAATCAGGACTGGAGAGTCATCCGAGGAGAAGAAACATCGCCGATAGGCCGAAGTGAGCACCTCTGCCGCACCCTTGGAAGCGCTGTAGCAATCATATCCACCTAGAGCGTCCGATTCCCGAAACGCTTTCTGCGTTAAACGACTCTCATAGCATTTGTCCGAGGTTACGACGACCACGTTGCATGCCTCACCGGCCAATCTTAGCTCCTCAAGAAGATTTAAGGTGCCTGAAAAATTAACCGAAAATGTATCGTATGGTTCTTGATAAGAGCGGCGAACGAGTGATTGGGCGGCCAAATGAAAGACAAAGTCGGGCCTGACCTTTCGGACCACATCCCCAAGAATGCGGCGTTCGCGAATATCTCCAATTATACTATGCATTCGCCTTGTGAGGTCGAGTTGATCGAAAAGAGCCGGCGTGGTGGGTGGCTCCAAAGCAAAGCCATGAACCTTGGCACCCAGTGCGAGCAACCACTCGCAAAGCCAAGCACCTTTAAAACCTGTGTGTCCAGAGACAAGCACACGCGCACCTTTGTAGAAACTTTTCCAATCCTTCGCTTTGTTACACATAAGTGTTTAAAATTAAGTTTAATCTAATACGAAAGTATCGCGTAAAAAATCAACCCATTGCATTTGGCCTGCAACCGCAAAAAAATGAATCCGGCACGACGCCTAACCAATACCGGGCAAATCAATTTCTTTGCTCAAAAAAACGAAGAAGTTTGAGGAAGTTTTTGTAGGCGCCTTTGTTCCTTTAATGAAATCTCAAGAAGCTACCGCCATTGGTCGTTTGGGCCCAGAATGAGGACACCAAAACCAATCCAAACACTCCCATTTTTTGAAGTTCGGATTAAGCACAAACCCAGAGACGAAAGTAACTTACACATACTTTAAGTGCTTATTAAAGCCATAGCGACAAATAAAATACCCCTTACCTCATAAAGCGACTTTTGGCCCGCAGGGTCTCGAACCATAGCCCGAACCTGTCAGATTACTTCAAGCGCCCCCCTTCACCCACTTTCCCCTCCAGTAGGACAAAGGATCTTCCCACCAAGGTATCCGGGGTGGGCTTCAAGATCCGACGCGCCTCAACCAGGGCCGCTTTGGCGACCTGCATTTGTCCTTCCGCCAGAGCCGCCTCCACAAAAGGAGCAACTAAACCATAAAAAAGATGCCCACCTGCTTGCCCCTTGTATTCCCGCAAGGCCTGCCGAAAAGAAGTTTGTGCCCCATCCCAGTTTCCCTCCTGCATTTTTTCCGAGACTTGCCCGGCGGCCGCTCCGATTCCAAGATCAAAACGCTTGGCCCGGTTCTGCACTAGGATTTGCCTCTCCAGATTGGCCACCTCCCGTGCCTCCCCACTCGCCTTGGCCAGTTCCAACAGCTTTTCCTGCCCTTGAACTTTCAAATCAGCGTAAGCAGCGAATCTCTTGACGAACGACTGCCAGAATTCTCTCTGGGCCATCCTATCGGCGTGGCCCTCAGCTAGAAGCTTGGCCCGAAGATTCCATGCAGGCAAATACTCCGGTTGGATGGTCAAAGCCGCCTCGATCCAGCGGTCGCCCTCCTCGACTCCCAAGGAGTTCGCGTAGTCCGTCCAGAGCCTGGCCTGTTGAAAGGCGGGAGATCGTTCCCGATTTTTGGCCAAAAACACCAGCTCCGTGTCGCTGATGGGTTTCCAGTTTTGGGGATCGATGGCTTGTCCCACCGGATAGTTTTCCTGCGCGTACCGGCCACAATCTGTTTCCCACCTGCCAGGCGCTTCCAGATAACCAAACCATGCGTGCCCACCGCTATCCCCTTGTCCTGTGAAAAAGAGAGTTGGCAATCCCTTGGCTTTTCCAGACATGGCGGCAAAGTAGGCTTGATCCACGCAGATCCCCCCTCTCTGACGGATTTCCGCCAAGGTGTAGGTGGGATAAGGCCAAATCAGGGTATTTTTTTCGTATCGCGGAATATCATAACGAATGGTCGAAAAGACTTTATCAAAACCGCTACGGCTTGCGGCGACGTTTTTCCTGGCCCACTCCATTTCCGTTTCAGGCAAGGGGTGATCCACGATATACTTCAACTCGTCCACCATCAGGTCCCGTAAATCCAGCACATATCGGCGATCTTTTTGCAGTCCTGCCATGGAATGCAGACGCTCCACCGGCGCGGGTTCCTCCCAAGGAACCGCCGCGTGAGGCACCTGCCCATGGGGCCAGTTTTTTGGAAAGGGTTGATCAAAGACCAAAGCAAGCGCCACGGCCAAACGAGGCAAGGCCGCCACATCTTCGGGATATTTTTTCTGCATGTCCGCAAGAATCCCGATCGCCTGCCTCGGGTGATCTTCCGGACTTAAGTTTTCAAAGAAGGCGGCCACCAAAACAGCGTTGGATCCAAGAGCGATGAGGGATGGCTTGCTTTCCTCCTCTGCGGCCGACTTCATCAGATCCAACCATTGCCACAACCGAAAGCTCTTTTCTGCGTCTGTCCCCGGCTTTAGGACCTCCTTTTGGGTGGGGGTCAGTTGGGTTTTCATCTTTGAGGCCAACTCCAGACTTAAGTCGGACCAGTTGGAAAAAACAGCATGCCCCTGCCACCACTCCGAAGTCACATCTGCCAAGCCCACCCCGTGCAGGGAGCCCATGAGGACAAAAAGAAAAATAAGCCTTTTCACCCAATGGGAATCGAAATCTGTTTGCGCTGGTGAAAGGTCGTCAATTTTTGATACCCAACCTCCTTCACGAAGCCCAAAGCTTGCTCAAACTGGAAACCCACCTCCCCCGGGGCATGAGAGTCGGACGAAATCAAAATCGGGATGTTTCGGAGGAAAGCCTCTTGAAGGAAGGCCTTGGAAGGATAAATCTCCATCACCTCCTTCCGTAGGCCTGCCGTACTGACCTCCATTGCGATTCCGGCAGCCTCGATGGCATCCAAGGTTTCGCGGTAGTATGGACGCAGATCTCCTTTGGGAATATGGCCAAACTTTTTCACCAAGTCGGGGTGAGCCATGAAGTCAAAGAGACCACTCTGGGCGGCTTGGGTCATCGCCTTGAAATACCGCGTCCAAACCTCCTCCACCGGTTGATCTTTCCAGCGGGCGAGTTTTAAGGGGTTGTCCACATCCCAATCGGGCGTGATGTAATGCACCGCACCGATCAAATAGTCGAAATCCGCCATTTGCGAAAGCGCACGTATCCAAGCCTCCCGCCCAGGAAGAAAATCACACTCCAAGCCAAGCCGGATGGGTAACCGGGGAAAATCCTTCCGCGCTTCGTCCACCAACCGCAGGTACTCCGGAAAGTCGGCCAGATTCATTCTCCAATCATCGAACTTTTCCGGCATCGGGTTATGCTCGGAAAAGCCAATCTCTCCGAGCCCTTTTCGTAGTGCCTCTGCCGCATATTCCCTGGGATGACCGGTGGCGTGCCCGCAAAGGGGGGTATGCATATGATAATCGAACAACATCCCTCCTGTTTAGGCTTTCTTTGGAAGAAAACCAAGGATGCAGGGCAACGTTGCCCACCCCCCCCTGTTTTGGCATCATGAAGGAATGGGAAATTTGGCTCAGATTCACCTTACTTCTGCACGGCTAAAATCAACCCTCCGAGGATTCCGCCGCCTTCGGATCTTGGTCGTGGGAGATTTGATGCTGGATGAATTTATCTATGGCCGGGTATCCCGCATCTCCCCCGAGGCCCCGGTGCCGGTGGTTCATGTGGAAAAAGAGGTCTCTTACCCTGGGGGCTCTGCCAATGTGGGTCGCAATCTGGCATCCCTTGGAGTCCACGCTGAACTTAGCGGGAATATCGGTGCGGATGATTCGGGGTTGCGGCTTCTTCACCTTCTCCGCCATGGAAAAATAGGCACCTCCGGTATTTGCCGGTCCAAGACATTCCCCACGATCCGAAAAACCAGGGTTCTTGCACGGCATCAACAGGTGGTGCGGGTGGACCGTGAATCGCCCGACCATATCTCTGCCAAGGAAAGAACCGCAGTCCTGAAAAAGAGCCTGCAAATCCTTCCCCGATGCGACGCCCTCATCCTGGAAGACTACGGCAAGGGGCTTTTTGACCAGGATTTTGTCGACTCCCTTTTAACCGCTGCCTCCGAAATGAAGATTCCGTCCTTGGTCGATCCTAACATCCATCATCCCCTCCATTGGGGAGGAGCCACCCTGGTGAAACCTAACCGGCTGGAGGCATTTGGCGCACTTGGCCGGCCAGACTCCGGCAATAAGGAGGAATGGGTGGCCGCTGGAGAAGAACTCCTCGTTCGTTGGTCCTGCCGCTACTTGTTACTCACTTTAGGCGAGCACGGTATGCTTCTTTTTCAACCGGGGGAGAAACCCTACCCCATCGCCAGTCGGGCCCGTGAGGTTTATGACGTATCGGGTGCCGGCGACACCGTGATCTCAGTGCTGGCGGCCGGACTTGCCTCGGGACTCTCTGGAGCGATTGCCTCTGAGTTGGCCAATCTGGCGGCTGGCATTGTCGTCGCCAAGCTCGGTACGGCGACCGTAACTCCCGAGGAGATTCTGGAGGCGGCCCGCCACCATGGGTAAAGCCTCCGTATTTCTCGACCGCGACGACACGATCATCGAGAACGTGCCTTATCTGGGTGACCCGGAAAAAGTTCGGCTTCTTCCAGGGGCCAAGGAGGCCATCCATCAACTGTATCATCGCGGCCTTCCCCTGATCGTGGTTTCCAATCAATCCGGCGTGGGACGCGGATTTATCACCAAGGAACAAGTCCGATCCGTGGATGCGCGCATGGAACATCTCTTGGGCATCCCTTTTCTGGATTACCGCCACTGCTTTGCCGCCCCGGGAGATCCCTACGATGAAAGACGCAAGCCCTC
>RGGS01000011.1 GCA_010024525.1 Verrucomicrobiota bacterium
GATCTGGACAAACAGATCCGAGAGAAGTCCGATTACCGGGAGAGGCTCCGGGGGTTGCAACTGAAACTGCTTCATGCCCAGCGACTCTTGCAGGACACCCCCAGGAATCTTGTCTTGGTGTTCGAAGGTCCGGATGCGGCAGGAAAAGGCGGAGTGATCAAACGGATGACCGAGCGATTGGATCCGCGGTTGGTGCGGGTCTGGTCGATTGTGAAGCCGACAGACGAAGAGAAGAAACACCACTATCTGTGGCGTTTTTGGAACAAAATTCCCGGGGCGGGGGAGACGGCGATTTTTGACCGCAGCTGGTACGGGCGGGTGCTGGTGGAGAGAGTGGAAGGCTTTGCCAAGAAGGAGGAGTGGAAACGGGCCTACCGGGAGATCAACGAGCTGGAGAGAACGCTGGTGGATTCAGGATCGATCGTTCTGAAATTCTTTCTGCATATCACCAAGTCGGAGCAGTTACGGCGGTTTGAGCGGCGGGCGGCCGATCCCTACAAGCACTGGAAGATTAGTGAGGAGGATTGGCGCAACCGACGGAAGTGGAATGAGCATCTCGAGGCGGCGGAGGAGATGTTTGTCCGGACCAGCACCCGGATCGCTCCCTGGAACCTGATCGAAGGCAACTACAAGTGGTTTGCGCGGATCAAGGTGATGAAGCTTTTGGTCAAGCGGCTGGAACAGGAGTTTGGCGACTTGTGAGCGAAGGTCGGCCCAAGGCGGAGCGGGAATTTACCGTCTACTTTTTCGACACGGATGCCGGCGGGGTGGCCCATAACCTGACTTATCTTCGATGGATCGAGGCCGCGCGGACGGATTTGGCGGAGCGATTGGGTTGGGGCATCGGGGACATGGTGGGAGGCGAGCATGGGTGTCCTGTTTTGACCAAGACCGAGGGTGCGGTTCTGGGTGGAATCCGAGGTGATCCGCGGGGGCGAGGTCTGTTGTCGGGCCAAGCAGGAGCTGGCTTCGGTGGATCTGGCGAGTGGAAAACCCAAGCCCTTACGGGAGGATTGGAGAAACAAGCACGGGTAAGCCGTATCCGGGCCGAGGCGGTTGGCGGGAGCGGATTAGGCGGGAGTGAGGAGCGCTTCGATGTCCTCCAGCGGGTCGGGCATGGTCGGTGAGAAATGGCGCTCAAAATGGGAGACGACCCCGTCCATTCCGCAGGCCAGGAGGCTGAAGCGGCGGCGGATGCAGCGGACGAGGAAGGGATTAAAGCTGTAGAATCCGGAGAAGACTTTTTTGGGGAATTCGCAGCAACCGTTGGCTTGTTTGCAGAAAAGAACCGCATGGATGTCTTCACTGTCGAAAAGGACGACCCAGTAGCGGGCCAGTTCGGGGTGGAAGATGGGGATAAAATCGATGGAGGCTGCGCCCGCAGGAGGCTCGCCTTCCGCCCAAACACGGACGGCGTCTAGCCGCTTGGCCAAATTGAGATAACGCTCGCGCTGGGGGACAAAATGGTTCACGTGCTGGAAGGTGGAGACAAGCTCGCCTTCGCCGATATCCCCGGCCAAATCCTCGATGGCGTGGCTGACGGCCAGCATGGCCTCGTGATTGAAAAGATGGGTTACATCCGAGGCAGGAAGGTTCTCTTTTCCGTTCCGGACCGAGCGGTATTTCGGGGAGGCGGGGAGGGTACGGGACTTTTTCACTTTGAGATAGGGCTTGATACGAGAGCGGAAGAGCCGCTCTGATTTTTTTTCCTCCGAAGTCCGACAAATCATATAGGGATTAGCTAGTTTGCCATAGGGCCGGGTCGATGCAAGCGAGGGGGTGCAATTATCAGAAAAACTAAACTAGCCTATTGAGGAGGGGGGATGACCCGGTCGAGAAGCTTGGCGGAGGAGAGGACACCGGGAACTCCGGCCCCCGGGTGAGTCCCCGCCCCGCAGAGATAAAGGCCTTGGACATCTTCCGAGACGTTGTGGGGGCGGAACCAAGCGCTTTGGGTAAGGATGGGTTCAAACTGGAAGGCCGATCCGTGGTAAGCGTCCAGGCGGGATTCGAAATCCCTTGGGGTGAAAATGAGTTTGCTGACAAGGTGTTTCCGCAGATCGGGAACGATGGATTTTTCGAGGGCCTGGAGGATGCGGTCGGCATAGTTCTCCTTCTCCTTTTCCCAGTCGATCTGATCTCCCGGGGAGCCCAGATGAGGGACGGGGGAGAGAACGTAGAAACATTCATGTCCTTTGGGGGCGAGGGAAGGATCGGTGCGGGTGGGAGCGTGGAGGTAAAGGGAGAAGTCCTCGGCCAGGATGCGGTGGTGGAAGATGTCATCGAGAAGTCCCTTGTAGCGGGGGCCGAGCCAGATGGTGTGGTGGGCGAGTTCCGGATAGGTACGGTTGGTGCCGAAATAGATGAGAAAAAGGGACATGCTGTAACGCATTTTTTCGAGGCGGCGGTCGGTCCATTTGTGGCGCACGGCCGGAGAGACTTTTTTGCGGTAGAAATTGGCCACATCGGCGTTGGAGACGACCACCTTGGCGCGAAGGGTTTCCCCGGATCGAAGACGGACTCCAGCCACGGCGTCATTTTCGACGAGAAGCTGGTCGACCGGAGCATTGAGCCGGAGTTGTCCGCCAAGGTCCTCGAGGAGTTTGACGAGCGCCTGCACGAGGGCGCCGGTGCCCCCCATGGCAAAATGAACCCCCCATTGCCGCTCAAGGTAGTGGATCATCGCATAGATCGACGACGATTGGAACGGATTGCCACCGACGAGGAGGGGATGGAAGGAGAGAACTTCGCGCAGGCGCTGGTTTTTCACGTGGCGGCAGGCCATCTGCCAGACGGAACGATCGGAGCGGAGACGGATCAGGTCGGGGGCCACGCGGAGCATGTTGGTGAAATGGGTGAAGGGCTGATCGGCCAGTTCGATGAAGGCTCGCTGGAAGATGGCATGGGTTTCCCCGACGAAGCGGCGGTAGCCTTCGAGATCGTCGGGGGCCAACCGCCGGACCTCTGCCTCCATGTCGGCCTGATTGCCGGTGTATTCGAAAGAATAGCCGTCGTGCCAGACGATCCGGTAAAAAGGGTGGCAGGGGACAATCCGGATGTAGTCGGAGGTCTTCTTTTGGTTCAGAGCGAAAAGTTCGTCCAAAAGAAATGGGGCGGTCAGGATGGTGGGTCCGGCGTCGTAGGTGAACCCTTTGTCACGAAAGACAGAGGCGCGACCGCCGGGTTGTTCCAAAGCCTCGAGGAGGGTGACTTGGTATCCGCGGGCCTGCAGGCGAATGGCGGAAGCCAAGCCCCCGAATCCGGAGCCGATCACGATAGCGGGCGGGCGGGGGGAGGTAGTCAAAGGAAAGGCTGGATGCGACAAGGATCAGGCAGGTCCGCCGAATGAGGCAAAATCGTCGAGATCGAGGACATCAAACCAGGTGGTGATATCATCGCGGTCGGCGTTGGCGGTTTTTTGATAGGTGTTCATCCGTTCCCTTTGGTCGATGGAGGTGGGGGCCCGGCGGTTCATGAATTCGGACCAAGCTTCGATCTCCTGACCAGACCGGCGGTGTTTTTGGTTTTTAAGGATCCAGGCCAGGATTTCCCCGTCGCCGAGTCCGCGAGCGACCTGTCGCCGGAGGGCGACTGGGTTGATGCCGGCGAATTTTAAAAAATACTGGTCGAGGGGGCAGTTGAAGGAGTAGTCCCCGTTTTTTTTGGCCAAGGTGGCCCGGCATTTGTCCAGGATTCTGGGTAAAACAACATAGCCGCCCAGCCGGACCCTAGGACTGCGCGGAGGGTGGCGGGTTAAGTCGGGTGCAGCAAGCTTAGGCATCGGGGGAGAATGCCTTGATCAGAGTGCGGGGCAAGGGTGCGTGCGCTGATTTTTTCAGGGAGGCAGGCGATCCTTTTTGTTCTCCGGGAGATCCATCGATATGGGATCAATGCAAAGTGTTTATGGGTATTGATATAAGATTTGAACAATCAGGGGTTTTTGGTGTCAAATAAAGAGGTGATAGATCATGAAAATCAACGATTTATTTAATTTTTCGCCCCTCTTGAAAATTGACCACCACAGGACTAGCTTAAAGGTTGTGAGAGGTTTTTCGTACTATATCTCGTGCGCCCTGTTCCTCTTAGGGGTTTTTTCCTTATCCGCCGCCCCTGATTTTAAAATCCGTTACAACCAGAAGTTTCCCTGTTTGGAGGTAATGGACTCCCAAGCGGTCAAAATCACTGATGTGACCGAAGGCGCCAAAGGCGAGACGGTCACCTCCGGTAAATCGAGCATCAATATTTCTTTTTCAAAAAATGCTGACGGTCAACCTCAGGTGACTCTAAGCGAGGCGAAAAGTCCGCTTTCCGAAATGGAGGTTGAAGCCTTCGGTTTGTCTGTGGGTTTGAAACCCGAGGGAACGGTTCTGGTTCGTTTTGGGGCGGACAACAAACCCAAGTTTGAAATGGATCGGACGGGGGGAGCCAGGTTTTTGATGGCTGATTTGGGGAATCTCGACACGGCGGCCGGCAAGGAATTGGCTACTCTCCCTTCCCCGGCATCTGATCCCTCTGCCGCGACAGCGACCAATGGTCCCTCCAAGGCGCTGATCCGGTGCCGGGAAAGGTTCGCCGCCTGGAAACAAGGCAAGGGAGGATGGAGCAACAAATCGGGTAAAATTCTGAAAACGGTGGGCGGGGAAACCTTGCAAATGGGCAAGGATCAACCTCGCACCCTTTTAGAGGGAGAGGCCGTGCAGGTGGGGGGAACCATTGTGGTGGGGCCCAAGGCTCCCATGATCTTCCAAAGCGCGGCCGGGGTTTTTCACCAAGCCTTGCCGGGAACCGAGATTGTTCTTTCTCCCCTCGAGAAAGATTCCGTTGATATCAAAGTAGAGTTACGGCAAGGCACCTTATTGACGTACGTGGCTGAACCGCTGGTTGCCCCCCGGGCCAATCTGGTGGTGATTGCCGAAGGCATTGTGGCCCGCACGGGAGACGGCCTTTATCAAATCACCAAGGGGGCGGACGGGAAAAGCCTGATCAGTGTGGCAAATGGCAAGGTGATCTTGGCAGATGTCGCGGGAGGAGTGGAGCGGGGTTCAGCCTCCGCCAATCAAAAGATGACATATCCCGGAGGGAAAACTACGGCTCTGACGGCCGGAACTCCCGAGGTGGCATCCTTGAAGGCCCTTCCTGAGGCCTGCAAAGAGTCTGTTTTGATGGATATCGCTCAGGATGGCATTGGAAGTTGCCCGGAGGCGATTGACGAGATTTTGCCGGAGGGCGCGTCTATCAAAACCGGACCTGGTTCGCAGGTCATGTTTCTTCCCGTGGCCGGGGTTATTGCGGAAGTTCAGCAAAACAGCGAGGTGGTGTTGGAACAAGCCGCCAGTCGGTTTGAAGGAGGTGTTTTGCAGGAAGCCACCGCTCAACTCAGGAGCGTGAAGGGGGATGTTCACTGCGCCATTATCGAGGGTTTTGGCGAGAAAATCTGCCTGAAGGTGGCCACGGCCAAGGGGTTGCTGAAAGCGATGAGCACCCCCGTGGGGGTTAAACCCAAAAATCTGGAGGCCAAAGCAAAATGAAAACAAAATATCCGGCTTTATTCTTTTGGATTCTCCTCGTGTCAGGACTCGCCTCGGGTTGGAGTGCGGAAATCGGAACCGTTTTCACCGTCAAAGCGGGTGACAACGGGGAAGTTGCCGCCCGGGTCGCCGCTGGCAGGGCAGAATTTATTCCGGTCGAGTCCTCCTCCGGGATTGAGATCGGGGCTGAAAAAGGTTTTTCTAGCAGCACCGGGCAAGTGACCTCTCTTGGTTCGGCCGACGACTTTGCCGGTTTTTCCATGGTGGCGGCAGATGCCCGTTCGGAAGATGGAAAGGCGGTTGCCTCCTCCAGTATGGCGCCTTCGGAAGGGGGTGGTCCCGGGGATGTGGCCACGGCGGCCGGAGCCGAGTCCACTGCCGCAGGCACCGAGACGGCCGCGGGAAACACCGGAGTGCCTGCCACTCAGGCCCCCGTTCCACCGGTGAATACTTCGGGCAACACCGGAAGCGCGACACCCGTTTAGTTTTTCCTTACGGATGACCCAGTCTTGACGCTTGGACGACAGGCGTCTTTCTCCTAGAAAATCTTGGATGGATTACAGTTCGACCGTCCTTCTTCCAAGGACTGATTTTCCCATGCGGGCGGATTTGCCCAAGCGGGAACCTGCCATGGCGGCTGAATGGTTGGAGGCGAAAACTTACGAATCCCTTCTTCAAGCACGCCAAGGCGCCCCCGAGTTTCACCTTCACGACGGGCCGCCCTTTGCCAACGGGGACGCCCATGTCGGCCATGCGCTTAATATGGTCCTGAAGGATATCGTCCTGAAAAGCCGGGCCATGATGGGATTTCGGACTCCCTTTGTGCCCGGTTGGGACTGTCATGGTCTTCCGATTGAGCACAAAGTAGTGACGGAGCAGAAGCTGGTGGGAGCGGAGCCGGCGGTGATTCGTTCGAAATGTGAGGAGGTGGCCCGGCATTTCATCGGGCGACAAAGAGAGCAGTTTCAACGGTTGGGCGTATTGGGGGATTGGGGGAAGCCCTATCTGACGATGAATCCTGCCTATGAGGCGGCGGAGTTGCGGATTCTGGCGGCTTTAGTGGAGAAAGGGATGGTCTACGAGGGTCTACGGCCGGTCCATTGGAGCACGGGATGTCGAACCGCATTGGCGGAGGCAGAGGTCGAGTACGCCGACCGCGAAGATGAATCTGTATATGTAAGGATGGAGGTAAAAGATTCCCCAGATGAGGATTTGCTGATCTGGACCACGACGCCATGGACCTTGCCGGCCAACTTGGCGGTGGCCGTTCATCCGGGGATGACGTACGTATTGGCTGATGCCGGAAGTGGAAGGAGGGTTTGGTTGGCCAAGAGTCGAATGGAGGCGGTCTCCAAAGCGGCAGGCATAGAATTGAAGGTGATCCGCGAGGGGAAAGGAAAGGATCTGGAAAAGAAAGCCTACCAACATCCCCTGGTGAAAAGGGAGGGTAAGGTTCATGTGGCGGAGTTTGTGACGGCTGATTCCGGAACAGGATTGGTCCATATCGCGCCCGGGCACGGGCATGAGGACTATGTTCTGGGTCGTCAGCACGGATTGGAGCCTTTCTCACCGGTTAATGAGGCTGGAAAGCTGACGGCAGAGGCCGGAGTACCTGAGTTAGAGGGTAAGAATGTTTTTGCAGCAAACCCTGAAGTCGCCGACCTGTTGGATAAAAAAGGAAGGCTGTGGGCGCGGGAGAAGATCCAGCACAGCTATCCGCACTGTCCTCGTTCGAAGACCCCGATTGTCTTTCGGTCCGTGCGGCAGTGGTTCATTCGGATGGATCAGTTGCGGGACAGGGCACTCAAAGCGGTGGGACAGGTCAGCTGGGTTCCGGGTTGGGGGGAGAGCAGGATCCGAGGAGCCCTGGGTGCCCGACCGGACTGGTGCATCTCCCGGCAGCGGTCATGGGGTTTGCCGATCCCTGCGTTTTACAAGTCTGATGGGACCTCGGTGCTCGATCCGGCGATTATCCAAAAGGTGGCGGATCGGGCCGAAAAAGAGGGAGCAGGTTTTTGGTTTAGCGACAGTGAAGAAAGCCTCGCCAAGAGCTGTGGAGTACCCGCGGATTGGAAGCGGGGGAGGGAAACCATGGACGTATGGCTGGATTCAGGCTCTAGCTGGTCGTCCGTGGCCAAGGATGGGCGGGTCAAATTTCCTGCTGATCTGTATCTTGAGGGAAGCGACCAGCACCGGGGCTGGTTTCAATCCAGTCTGCTGCTCTCGGTTGCCCTGACGGGCAAAGCACCGTTCAAGACCGTTCTAACCAACGGATTCGTGGTGGATGTGGATGGGCGTAAGATGTCGAAATCGAGGGGCAAGCCCCCCGCCTTGATGGAACTGGTGGACAAGTACGGAGCCGATGTGGTTCGTTTGTGGGTTGCCAGTGAAGATGCGAGGGAGGATGTGCCGTTTTCCACGGAAATTTTCGGCCGCGTGGGGGACAGTTATCGGCTCATTCGGAACTCTTTGCGGATTCTCTTGGGCAATTTGGCCGGTTTTGATCCGAAAAAACACAAGGTGGGTCTTGAGGCGAGGAGCCCGTTGGATCGTTATATATTGGCGAAGCTGGCTGATCTGGGGAAGGCGGTGAGGGAGGCCTATGAAGGCTATAACTTTCCGGCAGTTTACCACGCCCTGAACCGCTTCTGTTCGGTGGAGTTAAGTGCCTTCTATGTCGATGCCTGCAAGGATCGGATCTATTGCGATGCGGAACATGACCCAAAGAGAAGGTCGGCTCAGAGCACCATGCAGGAGGTGCTGGAGGCCTTGATTCGTTGGGTGGCTCCTATTCTGGCCTTTACCGCTGAGGAGGCGTGGAAGGTCGCTCCCGGGTTTGACGGATCCTCGATCCATCTGAAGGAGTTTTCGGAAGTTTTCGTGTCACCCCCATGGTCCTCCGAAGAGGAGTCGAGATGGGGGAAAATCCTCCAGACTCGCGGGAGAGTCAATGAAGCTCTCGAGGAGCAGAGAAAAGCCAAGAAGATCGGCAAAAGTCTGGAAGCGATGGTGCAGATCAGCGGGGAGGGATCCGACTCGCTGGATGCCATGTTATTGGAGGAAGCTTGTCTGGTTAGCGGGGTGGAGATCAAGGGTGGTTCTGGGGCCTTGGAGATAAAAGTTTTGCCGGCCCAAGGAACGAAATGTGAGCGATGCTGGAAGCATTCCGAGACCGTGGGGAAGCACCCTGCGCATCCGGCCCTTTGTCATCGTTGTGCCACGGTGGTTTCGGCAGGGAAAAAAAGTTGAGTCGACCGGGGCAGGGGTGGTTTCTTCCGATGGGGATCGGTATCCTGGTGTCGGATCAAATCAGCAAGATCTGGATCGAGCGCACGTACCTCCCCGGGATGGGAACCACCATTGTCCCGGGTCTCTTTTCTTTGACCCGGGTGCACAATACCGGGGTGGCTTTTGGGATGGCCCAAGGAAATAACCTGCTGACCGGATTTCTGGCTTTGGTGCTTTTGGGGTTATTGGCATGGGTGGTGAGGGGATGGAATTGGGAGAAAAGATGGGTGCAGGTGGTGGCAGGAATGGTGGTGGGTGGGGCCGTGGGAAACCTGGTGGATCGGATTCGGTTGGGATACGTTTTGGACTTTTTGGACTTTCATTATGCGGGATGGTCCTGGCCCGCCTTCAACATCGCTGATTCCGCTATCAGTGTGGGGGTGAGTTTGCTGGTGCTCTCTTGGCTGGTGGGGCGTAGTCCCGAAGCCGGGCCTAGGCCCAGCCTCTGAATTAGACGGGGAGGTCGGGGGCGGGGGCCTGACCGTGAGCGCGTTGGACGTTGCGGACATAGGCCATGGCGCAGGCACCAAGAAGCCCGAAAGCCGCCATGATGACAAACCAGAAGGTATATCCGAATTGGGCCTTGGTGGCCTCCAAAACGCGTCCGGAAAGTGAGAGGGAGATCGCGGCGCCATAGTACTGGAAGGAGTCAATGACACCGGCAGCGAAGCCGGCCATTTTCTTTCCTCCGATATCCATCGGGGCGGCCGTGCCGACGATGGAGTGGGTGGAATTGGCGGTGAAAGAAATCAGAATGAGAATCACGCAGCCGAGAAAAATTCCGGAGGAGGTGGGGCCGACCTTGCCCAACAACAGAACGAAAGCAGCCGTACTAATGACGATGGCTTCAATCAGGTAGAGACCCATAGCCACAGGAGAGCGGTGGCCCCGGAAGATATGGTCAGAGACCCAACCGGCGAGAAAAGATCCCAGCACGGCCACCACGGGCATAATTTCGAGTGTCAGGCGGGCCGCTTGGGGAATATTGGTTTTCATGTCGAAGCCCAGTTGATCCTGGAAGTAGAGAATGGCGATTTGATCGGAACTGGAGCGAACCGCTCCCGTGCAGCCGTAGGCGATGGCGTAGAACCAAACCAAGGGGTGGGTCAGGATGGTTTTAAGGGACTGCCAAATGGGGACGGTAACACCGGCCGAGTCGTCGATTTCGTCATGGATGGCCCCGGGAAATCCGGCTTCATCCGGAGTCTGTTTGACGCACAATGCCATCAGGATGGCGGTCACTGCGGTAAACATCGGGGGGATGCGAAAGAGCCAGCGCCACTCCCCCGGGGGAACGGTAAAGGCAAAAATGGTGAAGCCGGCTAGAATCAGCGGGGCGATGTGGCTGATGGCCACCTGACCGGACTGGATCACCAAGCCGTAGATTCCGGAAAAGGTTCCGCGTTCACGACGGTCGAACCACGCGGTGTTGATTTTGACCATCCCAGGTCCCTCGGCCTGGACGATTCCGTTGATCAGCCAAATCAAGGTGAAGGTGGCAAAGTTGGAGGCCAGGCTGGTGCAGCCAAAGACCAGGTTGACGATGATGGTGCCGACACCTCCGATGAGGAGGGAAAGCTTGCCGCCAATCCGGTCTGCAAGGAGTCCGTTGAAAAGTTGGCCGGTGCCGTAGGCCAAGGACCAGATCGCCATGATGTCGGTGATCTGGGAGGTGGAAAAATGGAACTCCTGCATGATGCCGGGGACGGCAAAGCGAAAGTTATACCGGCACATGTAAAAGGAGGCGTAGAGAAGCCCCAAGGAAATCCAGTTGAGGGCCCGGCGTGAACGGAAGCCCTTGGGATGGGGAGTAACGGCAAGTACCGAAGCCAAGGACATGGCGCAGAGCGTAACGGCATCAGCCCGGCAGTGAAACTGGAAAGGCCTTGAGGAAATGTGACAATTTTAAGACAAATTACGACTAGCCGAACTGCTTCTATGTACTTGGAGATTATGAACATAGGCCATGGCACAGGCACCAAGTAGGCCAAACCCAGCCATAATAACAAACCAGAAGGTATAGCCGAATTGGGCTTTGGTGGCTTCCAGCACGCGACCGGAAAAGGAGAGGGAGATGGCCGCCCCGTAGTACTGGAAGGAGTCGATCACCCCGGCGGCAAAGCCGGCCATCTTTTTTCCGCCGATATCCATGGGGGCCGCGGTGCCGACAATCGAGTGGGTGGAGTTGGCGGTAAAGGAGATCAAAATCAAAATGATGCAGCCCAACAAAATTCCCGAAGAAGTTGAACCCACCTTACCGAGCAAAAGAACAAAAGCCGCCGTACTGATGACGATGGCCTCGATCAGGTAGAGTCCCATGGCGACGGGGGACCGGTGGCCCTTGAATAACCGGTCAGAGACCCAACCGGAGAGAAAAGATCCGGCGACCGCAACCATGGGCATGATTTCCAGAGTTCGGCGGGCTGCAGTGGGAATGTTGTGCTGCATATCAAAGCCCAGTTGGTCGTGGAAATAGAGGATGGCCAACTGATCCGAGCTGGAACGGACCGCCCCGGTGCAGGCGTAGGCGATGGCATAGAACCACACGAGGGGATGGGTAAAGATGGTGTGGAACGATTCCCGGAGAGACACCGTCACGCCGGCGGAATCATCCAGTTCATCCCGGATTACGCCGGGGTAACCTGCCTCCTCGGGCGTCTGTTTGGTGGCCCAGAACATGAAGAGTGCCGTGGCCGCGGTGAAGATTGGCGGGATGCGGAAGAGCCAGCGCCAATCTCCCGATGGAACAGTCAGGGAGAAAATGGCAAAGCCACCCAAAATGATGGGAGCAAGGAAACTAATGGCCACTTGGCCGAGCTGGATCATGAGTCCGAAAATTCCGGCAAAAACCCCGCGTTCCCGGCGGGCAAACCAGGCGGCGTTGATCTTGACCATGCCCGGCGCACCGAACGACTGAAGATAGCCATTCACCAGCATGATCAGACTGAAGGTGGTGAAGGCCCCTGCCAACGAGGCAAAGCCAAAAATAAAATTCACCGCGATCGTCCCGATTCCGCCGATTAGCAGGGCGTTTTTGCCTCCGATCCGGTCGGAGAGGAGGCCATTGATCAGCTGGCCCGTGCCGTAGGCGAGAGACCAGATGGCAAACAGGTCCGTGATCTGCGAGGTGGTGAAGTGGAATTCTGAAATCAGGCCGGGAGCGGCAAAACGGAAGTTGTAACGACACATGTAGTACGAGGCGTAGAGCAGGCCAAGGGAGACCCAGTTCAAGCTACGGCGGGCTCGGAAACCCGGGGGATAAGAGGGCCGGGCGAAAATATCAGTCCGGACCATCCAGACAAACTACCGCTTTTCCTCCACTAAGGGCACAAAAATAGATCGAGGCTGGGGAAATCTTCTTCAACTTCGAGGCATGAAGTTGAGTAAGTATCGGCACCTCATCTGGGATTGGAACGGCACCTTGCTGGACGATGCATGGCTGTGCCGCGAAATCATGAACGGGCAATTACGCAAGCGGGGTCTGCCCGTGATCAGCCGGGAAAGGTATGAGACGGTTTTTGACTTTCCGGTGGAACGGTACTACCGGACGGTCGGCTTCGATTGGGCAAAGGAGTCGTTTGCTGAGGCGGGCACGGAATTCATTTTGGAATATGAAAAGAGAAAGAAGGAGTGTCGCCTTCAAGCCGGAGCGAAAGCATTGCTCCAAAGAGTGGAGCAGGAGGGAATCTCGCAGGCGGTTCTTTCGGCCTATGCTCACCCCACTCTGGTGGCGTTTTTGGGGCATTTTGGAGTGCAGGGTTATTTTCGAAGTGTGGCGGGAAATCGGGATCACTACGCGGCAGGCAAAGTGGAGCAAGGCTTGGAGATGTTGAAGGAATTGCATGTGCGCCCACAGGAAACCGTATTGATCGGGGACACCACGCATGATGCGGAGGTGGCGCGGGCGATGGGGGTGGACTGCCTGCTGATCCCTTGCGGCCATAATAGCCGAGAGAGGCTGGAAAGATGCGGGTTCCCCCTGGTGGCTGGGTTGGGCGACCTGCTGGTGGGATCCTGAGGATGAAAAGTATCACTTTGGACCCCCGGGTTTGCTAGCGTGATGGCCAGATGAACGTGGTCATGATCGATTATGGGAGGGGAAACCTGCGAAGCGTGGAGCGTGCGCTGGAAAAAGCAGGGGCCAAAGTGACGAGGGTCGAGAGCGATGCCGGAATGGCCCAAGCGTCTCTGGTGGTGTTACCCGGAGTTGGATCCTTCGGGGACGCGGTTCAGGGCCTGAAGGAGCGAAAACTCCTCGATCCCCTGAGGGAGTGGGTGCGGGCGGGACGGCCTTTTTTAGGGATCTGTCTTGGGTTTCAGCTGT
>RGGS01000101.1 GCA_010024525.1 Verrucomicrobiota bacterium
TACGGAGAGACCAAAGCGATCAAGCAATTGCGGACGCAATTCGCCTTCTTCCGGATTGCCGCTCCCAATGAGCACGAAACGTGCAGGATGGCGGATGCTCAGACCTTCGCGTTCGACGACATTTTCGCCAGACGCTGCCACATCGAGCAGAAGATCAACAATGTGATCTTCAAGCAGATTGACTTCATCGACATAGAGATAGCCGCGATTGGCAGCCGCGAGGAGGCCGGGCTCAAAAGCTTTTTCCCCTGATCCAAGTGATGTATCTCAACGTGGTCCGCTGGGCCGCTTTGGGTCGTGTCCCGCCCTCCCAGCAGGGCCGTGCCAGAATCGTGGAAACCCGGCCTGGCAACGGTTTGATTAGTCCGGAACCGGAGTGGTGGCCGGAGACTTAGCCGATCGTTAGCTAGTCATGCAAGATAGTATCGACGATGGCACATGACGAAGGGTCTTCCCTCATGAATCTTTTGTGGAATGCATTCAGCTGGGACTATTTTCTGAAGGCGGCGGCTGTCTTATTTCTTTTGGACTGGTTTTTTTATTTGCCGATTTTCAATTCGTTGTTCGCGATCGAGAAGGGTTGCGAGTGGAGGCCCCGGCCGGCGGGCAGGGTTGCTTTGGCGGCAGGAAGCTGGTTATTGGCCATCGGAATCGCAGGATTTGCGCCAGAACCGCTCCGGTGTGTCGGATGGGGGGTCTTGTGGGTGATTTTTCGCCTCGTCTTCATCCAGCGCCGGTGGAGCAGTGTGCGCAGGGGTTGTGGAGCTCCGGGCTTTATGTCCCATTGGACAGCCCTTTGGATCTTCCTTGTGGAGTTCGGTCGCCAAGTGGACGGCACGGGATGGTTGGTGGGGCAGATCTTTATGACCCTGCGCATGGATTTTGCGTTCATCATGCTATGTGCGGGAACCTACAAGGCCGCGGTTGGTTTTTTACGGGGCAACGGCATGGAATTCGGACGGGTAAATCCTATCTGGGGGTACCATTGGAGATATTTTTTCCAAAAGAACCCCGCAGGATTTTATCCAAAACTCATGAACGTACTCGCTGCCAGCGGGGAGATTCTGGCGGGCATTCTGCTTCTCGTGCCCCATCCGTGGAGCCAGATTCCCGGCGCCCTATTGGTCAGCCTTAGTTTTCTTTACGTCTCGTTTTTCATTCGTTTGGGGCGACTCGCCTCGCTCATGGTGCTCCTCCCCATCCTTTATCATCCGGGAATCCTTCCAAGCGCCATGATCGGGACTGGAGGAATTGCGCAGCTGCCCTCATCTTGGTTGTTCTTCTTGGCCATTCCCTTCTGGGCTTTTATGGCTATGTTGCCACTGATCAAGGTGACCCAGTACTATAACCTTTTCGCCAACCGGGTTATCCCCGAGCCCCTGCAGTCCTTGGTCACGATCATCGCCGACCGTATTCCCGTGATTGTATGGCGGGTCTTTA
Source organism: Verrucomicrobiota bacterium (assembly GCA_010024525.1). Classification (GTDB taxonomy): domain Bacteria; phylum Verrucomicrobiota; class Verrucomicrobiia; order Methylacidiphilales; family Verrucolacustridaceae; genus Verrucolacustris. Next base: position 1,441 of record RGGS01000101.1, read on the forward strand.
CCCCGGACGTAATTAACTTCTTTGTACGAATCTATGTGTGGGAAAATGACAGAAAAACCTTGGTCGTTGGCGAAGATAACGTTTACTCCTACCGCGATTGGAAGCGCCCGTGGTTCAAATTGAGATTTCTCCACGTCACAGAGTCCATCGCCTTGGTGAGTGTTTTCACCACTCTAAAATATTTTCCATCCAAAGCCTCGCTTTTTGAGGAAAGGTTGCTTCGATACGCCCAGTCCGTTTCCGCCAGCCTCACCCGTCCATGCTCCCGGATGGAGTTTGAGTATGTGGCTATCCGGAAAACCCCGGCAGGTTGGAATTTCCATCCTGCCTTTTCCTGTTTGGTCGATCTAAAGAGTTTTGAAGTTTCCAGACAAGTATTCGACAAAGACTTCGATCCATCCGCCCCGGCGTTGTTTAGCCCTGTTCGGGAAAGCATGCGCCCCGGCTCGCTGGAGCCGGCCGCCCCATCTTAGCGTTAGCGATGTGTGGCATTGCCGGATTTTTTGGAGAGGGAAAAGCCGACATTCTTCCGCGGATGTTGGAAACAATCCGCCATCGTGGTCCCGACGATTCTCACTGGGAGCATGGAACAAGTTTTGGTTTGGGTGCTTGCCGGCTGAGCATTTTGGATCTGGTCCATGGGCGACAGCCGATGTGGATTGAGGACGGCACCATTTGCGCCGCTCAAAATGGCGAAATTTACAATTCCCCCGATTTAAGAAAGGATCTGACTGCCAAAGGGCACAGGTTCCACGGTCATTGTGACACGGAGGTTCTCGCCCCCTTGTACAGGGAATACGGTGAGGATGCCTGGCTTAAAATGGAAGGCATGTTCGCCGTGGCCATATGGGATCGGGTGAACCTCCGAGGTTATCTAATCCGAGACCCTTGTGGGAAAAAGCCTCTTTATTACACCCGCATTGGCGGTGCCATTTATTTTGCCTCTGAAATCAAGGCTTTGCTAGCCGTTCCCGGATGCTCCCGGGAAATTGACCCAGGGGCGCTCCGCGCCTATCTCGGTCTCAAGCACGTCCCCGGACCGGCCTCCATCTTTCTTCATATTCGGCAGGTTCCTCCCGGCCATGTGCTTCTTTGGAAAGCCGGAAACCAGTTCTCCTGCCGGCCATACTGGCAGTTGTCGGAAAAGGAAGTTGAGCCGACCGATCCCGCCGAAGTTGTGCCTCGGTTTTTGGAGCTACTGCGGCGGGGAATTCAACAACGCTTTTTGAGTGACGTGCCGGTTGGGTTCTTTTTGAGCGGAGGGCTTGATTCGAGTCTGGTGACTGCCTTGGCTGCCGAGGGAAGTCCTGGCCCCGTGCGGACCTTTACCCTGACACTTGACTCGGAACACGTTACGCCGGGCAAGGAGGCCGATCAGAAGTGGGCGGGGTGGGTCGCCCAGCGGTTCGGAACAACCCACCAGGAGGAAAAAGTCGAAGTCCGAGATCTGGGTGGGCAACTTCGGGATGTCCTCCGCGCCTTTGACGAGCCCTTTGCAGGGGTGATTTCACCCTACTTTCTTTCTCGGGTGATGGTTCAGCATGTGAAGGTAGCGATGTGCGGGGACGGGGCAGACGAACTCCTGGGAAGCTATCTTTCCCATCGCCTCGCCGCCTCGCTGGAGGAAGGGAAGTGGGCGTACCCCAGATCTCCCGAGGAAGAAAAGCTTTTTGCCGGGATCCGGTCCACGGATCCGGCGGTCTGGCGGAGCAAACTGGAGGTTTTTCAGAGATCGGAAATCTCCGAACTCCTCTCGCCTGAGTGGAAAAAAGCGTCGGACGATGACATCGGTGCGGAGGGGCGATGGCGGAATGCGTTGCAATCCTTCGCGGGGCGCACGCCTTTGCCCAGGATGCTTTCGGCGGAGTTCACGACCCTGTTGCCTGACCAGATCCTCAAGTATGCCGACCGGCTTTCTATGGCCCACTCCCTGGAGGTTCGGAGCCCCTACTTGTCACGGGAGCTGGTTGAATTTGTCAGTGCTCTTCCGGCCAGTTGGAAAATCCGTGGAAGACAAACCAAGTTTCTGATGAGGGAGGCCGCCCGCCGATACTTTCCGGAGGAAATGGTGACGCGCCCCAAAGAGGGTTTTTTCCTCCCTCTGGCTCAGTGGTTGCGAACATCTTTGCGCCCCTTGGTGGAGGAGCACCTGCGCCCGGAGACGCTCCGCCGGCAAGGACTGCTGGATCCGGTGGCGGTCGGAACGTTGCGGGGGATCTGGGAAAAAGGGGATCCATCCGATTATCGGTTGGCGAACAAAATCTATTCCTTGCTGATTCTTTCCCTTTGGCATGACGACTATGTCCGCTGACTGGCCCCGCCCCATTCTGGCGGCCCTCCAGCCCAGTTATCTTCCCTGGCTGGGGGCCTTCGAACAACTGGCTCGGAGCGATATCTTTGTCGTCTACGACGACGTGCAGTACGACCGGGATGGCTGGAGAAACCGGAACCGCATCAAAACGGCCCAAGGGGTCCAGTGGCTGACGGTTCCTGTTCTGACCAAGGGACTTTTTGGGCAAAAAATCCGGGATGTGTTGATCGACAACCGAAAACCCTGGCCCCGCAAACATCTGGAGACATTGCGGCAAGCCTATGCCAAAGCACCCTTTTTGGATCCTGTCATGGCCGAGCTTCTCCCGGTGCTCGGTCAGGAATGGAAGAGTCTATCCGATTTGAACACGACCCTTTTTCTTCGTTTGGCCCGCTTGATGGGAGTGGAGCGCACGATCCGTCATGCAGGAGAGCTTTCCCTGCCGGAAGACAAGAACGACCGGTTGATCGAACTGTGTCAAAAACTTGGGGCAAAGACGTATTACTCGGGGCAGGCCGCCAAGGATTACTTGGCGGAAGAACGCTTTGCCCAAGCAGGCATTGCGGTTCGATGGCAGGAATTTCAGCCTCCCACCTATCCCCAGCTTCATGGAGAGTTTGTATCCCACCTCTCCGTGGTGGACTGGTTATTCAATTGCCCCGATCGCCTGAGTTTCTTAAGTTAGGAGGAGTGTGAAGAAAACCATCCTTGTGACCGGCGGAGCCGGCTTTATCGGAAGCAATTTTGTCCATCATCTGTGGAACAAGTATCCGGAATACAAAATCCTGGTTTTGGATTTATTGACCTACGCCGGGAATCCCGAGAATTTTCCGGTTCAAGGAACTGGCCACCCCCGATTTGAATTCTGGTACGGGGATGTCTGCAACGCCGAACTGGTCGACACCCTGGTCAGTCGCAGCGATTATATCATCCACTTTGCCGCGGAGAGCCATGTCACCCGATCCATCTATGACAACCACACGTTCTTTCAGACGGACGTCATGGGGACGCATGCGGTGGCCAATGCCGTATTGAAACACCGGAAGAAAATTCAGCGGTTCATTCATATTTCCACCTCGGAAGTCTATGGAACAGCAGAGCAGGAAAAAATGAACGAGGAGCACCCCCTCAAGCCGCTTTCGCCCTACGCCAGTGCCAAGTGCGGGGCGGACCGTCTTGTTTTTTCCTACTTCACGACCTACCAGATCCCGGCGGTGATCATCCGGCCGTTTAATAACTTCGGCCCCCGGCAGCACCTGGAAAAACTGGTTCCGCGGTTTTTGACCAGCGTTCTGCTGGGAGAACCGTTGACCGTGCATGGTGATGGGTCCGCCGCGCGGGATTTCGTCTATGTGGAGGACAATTGCGAAGCGATCGACCGGGTGATGCATGCACCTTCCGAAAAAGTGGACGGGCAGATTTTCAACGTCGGCACCGGTGTCCACCGCACCATTACCGAGATCGCCGCCGACATTCGGACTCTCTGCCCCAAAAATTTTCCCGGTGAAACCATCGTGGCCGATCGACCGGGTCAGGTTTTCCGCCATACCGCGGATATTCGAAAGATTGAAACGACCCTGGGTTGGGCTCCCAAGACTTCCTGGAAAGACGGGCTCGCCAAGACCTTGGCTTGGTACGATGCAAACCGGACCTGGTGGGCCAAGCAAGTTTGGATGCGTCATATCGAAATCGAGACCCAGGACGGGAAAAAAGTCCTCCATTGAGCGAGGCATGAAAGTCCCTTTTTTCCGTCACGGCCTTGGACGGCCTGAGCTCGGAAGATTGGCGAAAGTCTTGCGCGGGCCGATTTTAACCACCGGTGCGGAGGTTTTCGAATTCGAAAAAAAATTCTCCAAGTACTTGGGAATTCGGGACACCGTGGCTTGCAC
>RGGS01000102.1 GCA_010024525.1 Verrucomicrobiota bacterium
TTCCGGCACATCCTCTGACCCATGCAGGCCTCCCGCCAAAAAATGAGGCAACACCACTACCGGTCCCTCCGGGATCAACTTCCTCCAATCCCCGATTTTTGGCTCTTCCTCAAGAAAAACCGCCCGGGCCAGCCGATATCCGTCTTTCGCCAACTGTTCGGCCCATCCATCCGCCGCCCCGCGTGAACCGGCATGGAGCGGGGTTCCATGACTGGCCACCAAGAGACTCACCTGGGCAGGCTTCCATTTCTTCACCGCCAACAAACGTTCCGCCCGTTTTTGAAAATGCCCGAGAATCTCCGGCCTCATTCCCAACGGCTCCGTCACTCGGCACCGGGCTCCAGGCAGATCGCCAAATTCCCTTGCCAGCACCTTGGTGGTGAAATACCCGTTGGCCAGAAACCATGGCACCACCACCACGTGATTTGCTTTCAACCCTCGCAGGGCATCCGCATAGGAGGGTTGCTCCTTCCAAAAAGCCGATCGTACCTCTGCGAAGATTCCCCTCTCCCGGATCCGATGAGCCGTCATCCGCGTGTATCGACTGGAGTCCGCGTTCTGGGTCGAACCATGCCCGGCCAAGATTAAAGCTGTGTTCTCGAACTGCACTGCAGGCAGATTACTTCAAAGCATCCGGATCTTAATCTTAATCTTCGCCGCCCCACCGGCGGCCAGGTTCAGCGGGTGGCTTTGACCGGCATCCCCTGATTGGCAGGCCCGCCGTTGGGGTTGGGGAAAAGGGGCGCAGGCTCAACCATCCTGGAATTGTCCGGCCGTGCCGAAACAATGATCGTGAAAATCTCCTCTTTGCCGTCCCGGCGAACCTTGACCGGCACTTTCTCCCCCACAACCGAGAAAAAGGCTGCATCCAGGACATCCGAAGGTTCACGAACCGGCTTGCCCCCGATGGAAATCACCTCGTCCCCCGCTTTGAGACCACTTTTCTCCGCCGGAGTGCCCTTGTACAGCCGATCCACGAAAACAGGAGCCCCACGATCGGGTCGGCTTCGATCGGGCATCACCCCCACCCCCATCCAGCCATGTCTCGGCTCCCCGTATTTGACGATGTCGGAGGCAACTTTGCCGGCCGCCTCGATGGGCAGTGCGTAGCATGCCTTCCCCTCATCGATTTCCAGCATCAAGACTCCAACCACTTTGCCGTGACTATCCAATAACGGCCCGCCAATTTGGCCGGGCTTGATGGGTAGATTTGCCCTCAGATGAGTTGTGGCAAAAAAACGGGTGAGATATTTCACATCAAACCCAGCCACCAAACCGAAGGTGGGTTCCGCCTTTAAATCGTAAGGGAAAGCCACGCTGACCACGGCCGAGGCAGGTCGAAGATGCAACCCCTCTCCAAATTCCAAAAACGGGGTCTTCCCCGCATCAATTTTGAGAACGGCCACCCCGCTTCGCTGGTCTCTTCCCAGAATTTTTGCCGGAAAAGTTCGCCCATTCACGTCAACCGATGCCCCCTCGGCCTGCCCCACCACTGCATAGGCCGTTAAAATGGTCCCTTGCCCATCAATAAAAAACCCGGTGCCGGCCAGCTGTTCCGGACCGTCCGAAGCATGGACCCGAACCACTGACGGTGCCGCCTGCTCGTACACCCCACTGACCTCCGCGGCAATGCGGTCAAAAACCCCGGTTCCCGCAGCCATAGGTTGCGCCGGCGTCGCGGGAACAGGGGGAAATGCGTTGGCGGACTTTGCGCCTGAATCTCCATGCCCCGCAACATTCCATGTCGGCGCCCGTTGCTTGGTCAGGTAAAGGTATCGACCCACAACCAGCCCCAGGAGACCAACCCCAAGGAGACTTAAGACAAGGAGGACTGGCTTAAAACGCGAGCTGGGAATCATAGGCTACCGCACCGTGCCCGTTCACATAGAGGGGCCGGATTTCGGTCACCTCGCCACCAGCCGCCGTGTCAATGAGTTCGGGCTGGATCTGCGCAGAGTCGGCATTTTGATTCGAAGCCACGATCACTCCGCGGGCATGTGCCACTTTGCCATCCGCCATTTGAATCGAGCCCGATCCCACGGGCCCAAACACCATGGCGAAACCGGCCATAAGACAGGCGGCGGCGGCACCTACGGTGGCCAAACGGGGAATCCCCGCCACCCAAGGCTCAAAAAGCACTTCCATCACCTTGGAGTACCACGGTTCTTCACGCAAAATCTCCTGCCGTTGGTACTGGTGAAACGCATCTACAAAGCGGCTGAAATACTCTTGGCCGGGTGTTTCCAGCCTTTTCAACTGAAGGAGCTTTTGTAGGGATGTGAAATCTTCGGGTTGGCTCATCGATGTACTCCTATATCCTTTTACCTTCTAAGATAAATGCCAAGCGATTTTTGCAGCTGCTTATGGGCATAATGCAGGCGGGAACGTACAGTCCCCTCCGTACAGCCCATGATCTTAGCGATCTCAGCATGCGCAAGTCCTTGAATATCAAATAAGGTAACCACTGTTCTATGCTCCTTCGACAGCTGAAGCATCGATTCGTTCAATTTATTTTGCAACTCATTGAGCATAGATGACTTGGAAGGATTGTTTCTTTGAATCGGATCGGGAAAATCGAACTTGGGCAACCCCTCCTCGTTAATTTCATTCAAACTCATCGCCCCCTGCCGCCTCTTCCGCTTGTCCAGGAAGTTAAAGGTCCGGTTAATTGCGATCCGATAAATCCAGGTATAAAAAGAAGATTGGCCACGAAAGGTGGGAAGACTCCGGTAAGCCTTGTCAAAAACCTCCATCAACATGTCATTGGTGTCGTCGTGGTTGGAGGTGAGATGGTAGATCACGCCGTAGAGTCTGGCTTGAAATCTGCGGATCAGTTCGTCATAGGATCCCAAATTTCCCTTTAAAGTCTCGGCCACCAACTCCTCATCCGTCGGCCCATTTTCCAAATCCATTTCTTGGGTGGCATCCGCCGACATCGAAGAAATCCTACTCTGCCACCCTCGCTCCGAAAAGGGGAATCAGCCCTTGGCTCCTTCCACGCCGGGTTCCCCGGTTTTTTCCCCGCCAAAGCCCTTAATTGTAATCGGCGGTTTTAAGGTAACCCGTCAATCTCTCCGTCATCCTCATCAACTCGCCCACTTTTTCACCGTCTCCCAAAACTTGGAGATCGCCTCTTGCCCTCTCCAACAAATCCACCGCCTTGCGCAAAGAAAACCTCAACCCACCCGCCAGCCTCACCTTTTCTGCCACCCCCTCGATCGATCCGTTTTCCTGAACCAACTGGACCCTGAGCTTTTCCGACTCCTCCTTGGGCAAAGTCTGCAGGGCATACAACACCGGCAAAGTCCACTTGCCCTTCCGCAAATCCGTTCCCAGCGTTTTCCCGCTCTCCTCATCCGTTCCGAACAGATCGAGGCAGTCGTCGTAAATCTGATAGGCCATTCCCAACTGATGTCCGAAAGAACGCGCCGCCTCCCGCTTAACCTCCGCCGCCTTGAAAATCAGGAAGGGAACTTCGGCCGCCGCCCGGAAGAGAGCCCCCGTTTTCAACCCCACCACGTGCAAATAGTCCGCCGTGGTCATTTTCAGGTCGAACCGCCTCTGGGTTTGCAAAATCTCCCCCTCGCAAAGGTGGCGGGAAGCTTCGGCGATTCTTCTCGCCACTTCCGCATCTTCCAATTTGGTTGCCAGCTGCAACCCATGGGCAAACAGCGCATCCCCCAGCAAAACCGAGAGCTCGGTCCCCCACTTGGCATTGCAGGTTGCCCGCGACCGTCTTAATTCCGCCCGGTCCAAAACGTCGTCATGAATGAGCGAAGCCACATGCACCAGTTCCACAATCACCGCCAAATCACGGATCGCCTCGTTTTTATCCCCGGCGACCTGACCGGCCAAAAGCACCAACGCCGGCCTTAAGCGCTTTCCCCCTCCCTCCAAGGCATACCGGACATAGGTCTCCGCCCCGGGATCAAACAAGGTGGCTTGATGCAGAATCCTCCTCTCCACCTCCTTCAGCTCCGCGTCCAAACGACGATCCGCCCGGATCCAATCTGGACGAGGCTTCAGCCCGGCGCATTTCACCAAACTCCTCATGGCTAAAAATCTAGGAAAGGAGAGATTGAAGTCAAATAGGCGGGAGATCCCCCCAACGCTGCGCTCAGGCCTTCCTTAATCTTGATCTTCATCTTAATCTTCAGCCATGCGTTCGGTCTTCGCCTGCCTGCTCCTCGCCGCCGTCCTCTCCGCCTGCTCACGCCCGGACCAACGTCTCTCCCGGGAAGCCCATCAGCTTATCGAGCACGGAAAATTTCAGGAGGCCCAAGAAAGAATTGAAGCCGGCCTGCGGCAGTTCCCCGACAGTCCCGACCTCCGGCAAGAACGCATGTATTCGATGCTCAGCTCTCAGGGCCATAACCCTCGACCCCCCGCCCGGAGCCATCCCCACCGGGGTCCTCAAGGATGCGTTGCATGATTCCGATCCAACCGTACGGCGCGAAGCCATCGAGGCCACCCGCCTTCTTCAGAACTCGGAAGCCCTTCCTCTTTTGCGTCACGCCGCGCGGGATCCCGACTGGTTGACCCGGGCGGCCGCGGCCCGACTCCTGGGTACCCGTGCCGATCCGCAGGCGCTGCCCGATCTTTTCTCTCTGCTCGCCGATCGAGACTCCTACGTCCGAAGATTTGCCCGCCGCTCTTTACTGGAGCTCGCCGGCCAAGCCAAACCCGAAGCCTATGTCCCCGCCCTCTCCTCCCGGGATCGCACCACCCAAGTCGTGGCGGCCTTGGCCCTGGCCCGCCTGAATGACGGGCGGGGTCTCGAGATTCTCCTCGCGGAACTGGCGAACCCCCTCGGTATTGAACGTGTCGAGGCGGTGAAATCAGCCGCCCGTATCCAGGATCCCCGGGTTCTTCCCGCCATCCGAATCGCCACCGGCGATGCCGATACCGAGGTTCGCGTTGTGGCGCTCATCGCCTTGGGGCTGCTGCAAGACAAGGAATCCTCGCCCCTGCTGAAAAAGATTTACGCCGACCCGACGGCCCCCAAACAGGTTCACCTAGCCGCAGGCAAAGCGATCGAGCTCCTTTCCCAACCTCCTGCCAAACTCCACCGCGACTAGTCCCCTGCGCCCACCCGACCGACAAGCCCCGCCTGCCTCTTGGGAATCAGCCGCCCAACTCTTCCTGCTCAAAAATGATCAAATCGTCCAAGGCCCGGGCAAAATCCTCCATGCCACTGGCCGGCATAATGATCCGATCCCTCCTCCCCCCCACATCTTCCGTGATGCGGAGGAACCGCCCACGATCATTCTCCTTTAAATCCAAAAAGAACGTTTTTCGCTCAATTTGCACCTTCTCCGATTTTAACGTCCGCTCCCCATCTCGATGTTCCATACTTTTGATATCCCCCTTTTGGGTCAAATCCTACTTCCCGCCCCCTAGGATCGTCAATCGATCCAAAGCGGTTCGCCAACCTCGCTTAAATTTTTAGAAAATTCGCCAACAGATCCTTACCCTCTTTGCTCAAGATCGATTCGGGATGAAACTGCACCCCGTGCACCGGATATTCCCGATGGCGCAATCCCATAATCTCTCCCTCCGCCGTGTCCGCGGATACTTCCAGGCAATCCGGCACCGAACTTTTTTCCACAATCAAGGAATGGTAGCGGGTCGCCTCAAACG
>RGGS01000103.1 GCA_010024525.1 Verrucomicrobiota bacterium
GTTACGACCGGTTTGCGGTTCGGATGGAGGAAATGAAGCAAAGCGTAAAGATTCTGCAGCAGGCGATTGAAAAAATGCCGGGGGGATCCTGCACCATCCAGGCTCCCCCCGGCATTTTTTCAATCGCCTGCTGCAGAATCTTTACGCTTTGCTTCATTTCCTCCATCCGAACCGCAAACCGGTCGTAACAATCCCCAGCTTGGCCCACGGGCACGTCAAAATCGAATTTTTCATATCCGAGGTAGGGAAAATATCTTCGAACGTCATAATCATTGCCGGAGCCGCGCAGATTCGGACCCGTCAGACCAAAATCCAAAGCCACCTCGGGGGAAATCACGCCCAAGTCTTTCGTCCGGTCCACAAAGATCCGGTTGCGATTCAGCATTTTCCCAAACTCCTCGAGCTTACCGACGAACTGGCGGCTAAATTCTCGAACTCCCTCAAGAAAACCCGGGGGAAGATCCCGGGTCTGCCCTCCCACCCGGGTGAAACTGGTCGTAAAACGCGCTCCGGTCAGAAGCTCAATCAGATTGTAGATTTTTTCACGCTCCGTGAAGGTGTAGAGAAACATGGTCATCGCACCAACATCCATGGCGAAGGCCCCCAAGCCCAGGAGGTGGGCCGAGATTCTGGCCAACTCACAGCAGATCACCCGGGTGGTTTTGGCCCGGGGAGGCAGTTCGTATCCCATGAGTTTTTCCACCGCACAGGCGTACGCCACGTTGTTGGCCAAGGGAGCCAGATAGTCGAGTCGATCGGTGTAAGGCACAAACTGATTCCAGGTCATGTTCTCCGCGATCTTCTCATCCCCCCGGTGAAGATAACCGATGTCCGGATCGGCCTTGGTGATCACCTCCCCGTCCAACTCCAATACCAACCGGAGCACCCCGTGGGTGCTCGGGTGGGAAGGTCCAAGGTTCAGGACCAGCTTTTCCCCGATATCCTCGTGGCCCACAGCGGAGGAACCCTCGGCGGTGCGGGCGAGAACATCCCCAACCTCCATCGTGGTGGCCAAGGGGGTCACAAACTTCTCTCCTCAGCCGGATGGGCCCGGGGTTCCCGGTCCTGAGAAAGAGCGGCGGCACTGGTGACAAAGGGGCCACCCTCAAGAGGCGCTTTGGCCGTAAAGGCAATGTCGGGCATTTCTGTCGAAAGGCCTTCGAGCGGAAAATCCTTGCGCAAAGGATGGTGAGGATAGCCATCCCACATCAAAATTCTCCGAAGGTCCGGATGCCCTGAAAACCGGATCCCCACCATGTCCCAAGCCTCCCGCTCATGCCATTCCGCGGTTCTCCAGATGGAACTCACGGACGGCACCGCCTCTCCCTCCGCCACTTGGGTCTTCACCCGCAAGAATCGTCGGGCACTCAGGTCGGCAAGTTCATACACCACTTCAAACCGCGGATCTTCACCCTGATTATCGACCCCGGTGAGATCCGCAAGGTAGGTAAAGCCCTCTTTTTTCAGGGCGGTCATCAACTCCGGGATTTTTTCCTTGGCGACTTCCCAGGAAGTTTCGCCGCGGAACTCCGGTAGAATTTTTACCGCAGATACCAGATCTGCCGAACGATCCGAATTCCCTTCGCTCATGCCGCTTGTTTTTGGTTCAGAATCACGCCCCGACTGCGGGCGATCTTGTCCTGTAACTTCATCAACGCCTCAATCACCGCCTCCGGACGCGGGGGACAACCCGAGACATAGACATCCACCGGAATAAGCTGATCAATGCCCTGCAGGACTGCATAACTCCGGTACATGCCTCCGGTGCTGGCACAGGCCCCCATGGCGATACACCACTTGGGCTCGGCCATCTGATCCCAGATCCGTTTGGTGGCGAGAGCCATTTTGTAGGTTACCGTGCCCGCCACGATCATCAGATCCGACTGCCTGGGGGAAAAGCGCATGACTTCAGCCCCAAATCGGGAGATATCGAAACGTGATGAGGCAGAAGCCATCAACTCAATGGCGCAGCAAGCCAACCCCATGGGCATGGGCCATAAAGAGTTCTTTCGCATCCAGTTGACCGCTGCATCGAGCGTGGTCAGGACAACATTTCCCTCGACCTTGGAGTTGTATCCGAGCTCTCCCTGAGTGGTGGATGACATCCTCTTGACGCTAGATGGGCTTTTTTCAAGGGCAAGGCTCCCCAACAAGAATCAGTCCCGCTTGACCCTGCTATTAACTCCCTGCATCCAAGGGGGATGTCTCTGGCTGTCGTTGAGTTGGGTGCACCTCCCCCTGGCTGGCTCTTGGCCCCATTCGGCCTCCTCATCCTTGGAGTGGCGCTGGGCCCACTGCTAGCCGAGAAGTTCTGGCATCGGAATTACCCCAAAATCAGCATCGGCCTGTCCCTGATCATTATCCTGCACTATCTGCTGGTCGAAAAATCAGCTACGCCCCTCTGGGCCAGCGCCCAGGAGTATATCAGCTTTATTTGCCTCATCGGTTCCCTCTTCGTTGTGGCCGGGGGAATTCGCATCCAGGTGGCAGGAGAATCTACCCCTTGGCGCAACGTCCTTTTTCTCGGGCTAGGCGGAGTTCTGGCCAACCTGCTGGGCACGACCGGAGCCGCCATGCTCTTGATCCGCCCGTGGATCCGAATGAACCGCTATCGGATCACGGGTTTTCATGTCGTCTTCTTTATTTTCATCGTGGCGAATGTGGGGGGATGCCTGACTCCCGTCGGTGATCCCCCACTTTTTCTCGGATACCTCCGCGGCGTACCGTTTTTCTGGACCCTGCAGCGGCTCTGGATGGAATGGCTGCTGGTGATCGGTCTTCTCCTGCTGGTTTTTTACATCTTGGATCGCCGCAACTTTCTCCGAGCGTCCGCCGCGATCCGGGCCAGGGAAACAGGCAAGGAGACTTTTGCCGTCGAGGGAAAAAGAAACATGGCATTTCTGCTCATCATTCTTGTCTCCGTGCTGATGCGCGGTTGGGGTGTTCCCTGGGGAATCCCGGAAATGGTCATGGCGACCAGTGCTTGGGTATCTCACCGCATGACCTCCCCAGGAATTCGTCAAAAGAACGAGTTTAGTTTTGGGCCACTGAAGGAGGTGGCTTGGTTGTTTGTGGGAATTTTTGCCACCCTGATTCCCGTCATTCACCTTTTGACCGCCTACGCCCACGACTTGGGACATCCCGGCAATCTTCAGTACTACTGGATGACCGGGTCCCTCTCCGCTTTTCTGGACAACGCCCCCACCTACCTGACTTTTCTCACTTTGGCTCTCAACCTCCACGAGCCGGCCCTACACCTCTTCGATCCTGCCGAGGTGGCCCGGTTTGCCCTGCAGGATCCTGGCAGCCTTGCCGCCATTTCCTTGGGCGCTGTTTTCTTTGGTGCAGCCACCTACATCGGCAATGGCCCCAACCTGTTGATCAAATCGATTGCCGATTCCTCCAAGATCCACATGCCCGGTTTCTTTGGTTATATCCTTCGCTACTCCCTGCCGATCCTGATTCCCATTTTGGCCCTGGCCGGTTGGTTGTTCATTCATTGACTCCCCCCTTCCACGCCCCGCGAAAGTTCCCTTTAATTCCCAAGCCATGATTTTTCCTCGCGCCTCCGGCATCCTTCTGCACCCCACTTCCCTGCCGGGAGCCTACGGCATGGGCGAGATCGGTCCGGAAGCCCACCGTTGGCTCGCACATCTGAACGGTATGGCGCAAAAGCTGTGGCAGGTGCTGCCCTTGGGCCCAACAGGCTATGCAGATTCCCCATACCAGACACTCTCCACCTTTGCGGGAAATCCGATGCTGATCTCCATCGCCTCCCTTCGTGAAGAGGGTCTTCTCCATGAGGAGGACGTGAGGGATTTCCCCTCGCTCCCCAAACAATATGTGGATTATGGCCCCGCGATCCTTGCCAGGAGCCAAATCCTGCATAAGGCTGCCACCTCCTTCCCACGCCGGGCCTCGGCCTCGCTCAAGGCGGCTCAGACGGCATTTGAGGAAAAACATGCATCCTGGCTGGAGGACTTTGCCCTTTTTTCCGTTCTGAAGACCGCCCGTGGCGGGGGCCCCTGGGTCAACTGGCCCTCCCCGCTTGTGCATCGGGAACCAACCGCCCTAACCCAAGCCCGAAAGCACTACGCCAAGGAGATACGCCACGCCAAAGTTTTGCAGTTCCTTTTTCATCACCAATGGAACGCCCTTCGACGCGAAGCCAAAACCCGCGGGGTTTCCATCATCGGGGATATCCCCATCTTTGTGGCCCACGACAGTGCCGATGTCTGGTGCCACCCGGAACTGTTTTTCCTTGAGAAAAGTGGTCAACCCACGGTGATTGCCGGCGTACCCCCCGATTACTTCAGCCAAACCGGACAACGATGGGGCAACCCCCTGTATCGCTGGGATGTCCACGAGGATCAGGGCTATGCCTGGTGGATCGCCCGCCTGCGGAGCACGTTCGAGCTTTATGACATCGTTCGCATCGATCACTTTCGGGGCTTTGCCGCCAACTGGGAAATTCCCGCTTCCGAGCCGACGGCCGTCAAAGGCCGTTGGGTTCCCGGTCCGGGGAAAAAGTTGTTCGAAGCCGCCCGCATGGCCCTGGGGGATCTCCCGATCATTGCGGAGGACCTCGGGGTCATTACTCCGGATGTGGACGCCCTGCGGGATGGCCTGGGTTTCCCTGGGATGAGAATTCTCCAGTTCGCCTTCGGGGACGACCCGAAAGCCGCGGAATTCCGTCCCGAGAGTTATCCTGCGAATTGCGCGGTTTACACCGGCACCCATGATAACGACACCACCGTGGGATGGTATCGAAGCGAACCAGGCAAAGACTCCACCCGTAGCGGCGAACAAATTGCCCGGGAGCAACACAATGCACGTACCTATCTTTCATGCGACGGAAGCCAAATCCACTGGGATTTGATCGCTTTGGCCCTCCGTTCGGCCGCGAACACGGCAATTTACCCTCTCCAAGACATTCTCGGCCTAGGCTCCGAAGCCCGGATGAATGTGCCCGGACGTGAAAACGGAAATTGGTCTTGGCGGTTTGAGTGGAAACAACTCTCCCCGGAAATTGAGCAGCGGTTGGGTAGACTGACCCGGGAAGCCGGGCGGGGATCGTAAGCTATTTCAGCCAACTCGCATCTTGCACGACAAACTGCAGCTTGCCCTTGAATAAACCCAGTTCGCCCAGAAGTTTTTTACTCTGCCCTTTCTCAAACGTGGAAAAGACTTTGCGGAGGTTTTCATCATAGGAATAAAGGCTGTATTCACGGCCACCTACCTGAATCAGGACAGGTCTCTTTTTGGTGATCACCCCCTCCACCACAAAGATTTCCCCAATGGCATTGGCCAACTGCTCCTCGCTGGCCGCCTGCAGAACCGTGGCGTTGCGTAATTTGGAACGGTCAATTTTTTCATAACCGACCTTGAGAGCCTCATGCTGGGGCTCAGAGCTTTTGGCGGTTTGTTTGGAGGCGGGTTCCGCTCCTTGCCCGACACGAAATGTGGCCACCACCGGAAAGTGATCGCTCGCCCCCGCCCCGTGACCGTAGTTCGTCCAGTGCCAGGGCAAACCAAGTGGTTCGCGGCAATTGACTCCCGGCACCAGGAGATGATGAAAGCTCCCGGGCACATACTCCACTCCCTTTCCGT
>RGGS01000104.1 GCA_010024525.1 Verrucomicrobiota bacterium
CTTTTTTCCCAAGCTTCGGGCTTGGCCAAGTCCTCCTCGGACATCGCCCCTTCCTTCTTTTCCAAAAGCTCACGGATCTCCGGCGCCATCCAGGTGTAGGTGTGAATCCCGTTGGTGACGTGTTGGATCGGAATTTCCGTTTTAGGAACCCCGGGCCAAACGCTCTGCCACATCCCGCGGGAAACCCGACCATGAATCGCACTCACCCCGTTGGCCTGGCGGGAAAGACGCAGGGCCAAAATCGTCATGCTGAAGGGTTCCCCCTCCTCATACATCCAGGGGCGGCCTAATTTAAGAAGTTCCTCAAACCCAATCTGACACTCGCGGATGTAGGACCCAAAGTACTTTTCCATCAACTTAGGATCGAAGGCATCATTCCCGGCCGGCACCGGGGTGTGCGTGGTGAAAAGGCTGCTGGCGGCCACGTATTGTAACGCTTCGATAAAACTTAGCTGCTGTTGGGTGACTAACATCCGGATCCGCTCCAAGCCTAAAAACGCGGCATGCCCCTCGTTCATGTGAAACACGGAGGGCTGGAGCCCCATGGCCGCCAGGGCCTTCACGCCGCCGATTCCCAGCACAATCTCCTGGCGGACGCGCATCTCATGGTCTCCCCCGTAAAGCTGGTAGGTGATGTGGCGGTCTTCCTGAGCATTCTCCGCCAAATCAGTATCCAGCAGAAAAAGACGCGTGATCCCGATATTCACTTCCCACGCTTTCGCCCGCACTTTTCTCCCGGGCATATCGAGTTCCACCACCACCGGGGATTTTCCGTCCGCCGCCACAGCCTCCCGAACGGGTAAATCATGGAAGACGTTGTCCACCGCCGAGGCTTCCTGCCAACCCTCGCGGTTGATCTTCTGTGCGAAATAACCGAAGCGGTACAACAGACCGACGGCGACAAAAGGAAGCCCCAAATCGCTGGCCGATTTACAGTGATCCCCTGCGAGGATTCCCAACCCCCCGGAATAGTTGGGCAGCGATTCATGAAAACCGAATTCCGCGGAGAAGTAGGCGACCAGAGGGCGGTCCTTTTTCTCTTTCGGCAGGTTTTTGGTGAACCAAGTCTCTTTTCTTTTTAGATATTCCTGCAGGCGATCATGCATTTTTTCCAGGCGCTCGCGATACCCCTTGTCCTTGGCCAGAGACTCCAACCTCGATTGCTTGACCAAGCGGAGCATCTTGACCGGACTGTGCCCACACTGCTCCCAAAGCGAGGGATCAAGCTCCTTGAAGAGTTCCAGTGCATCGTAATTCCAACTCCACCAGAGATTGAATGCTAGGGCCCGCAAGGACTCCAATCCCTCCGGTACACGCGGGACAACCGAAACGGTCACAGGCCACTTGTGGACAGGTTCAGCAACGGGTTGCATGAGAGGGCAGAGGGTGGGCGGTTCTGCTTTTTCGGGCTAGAAAAATCAAGGCCTGCTTGCTTTTTTTTACCCTTAGGCGGTTTCAAAAACCTTGTGCAAACCCCTACTTGATAAGACTCTGCACCTCTTTAAACCGGGGATGCTCCGAACTCTCCATTATTTCAAAAAGAACGGCTTCCACCGTGCTGACCACCACCCCATCGGCCCTCATTTCGGCCAAAGCCACCTCGCGGTCCCTGGCCTCCCTCGACCCCACGGCATCGGCCACGACCACCGGGGTCAACTCCTTCAGACGCAAATCATACACGGTTTGCCGCACACAAACGTGGGTTTCACATCCGGCGACCAGAACCCTTTTTCTTCCCAATGCCCTCCCCTCCTCGGCAGCGGAAAACTTCGTCTTGGCAATTGCCTTGTTTCCAGCCGCTTTCTGCACCGCCGCAACCGTCTTACCCAATTTTGCGGGAACCTGCTCGGTCAAAACAATCGGCAGCTCGAGCAGGCGCGCCCCTTGGACCAAAATCTCCAGTCTCTGCAACCAATCCGCGGGGGACTGCACGGCGGACACCAGTTTTTCCTGAGCATCCACCACCAAAAGCCCCGTCTCCTTTTGTGACAACCTCCAGGACATGGCTAGCTATCCTCCCCGGAGGAGGATTGAAGGGAGGCGATGACATTCAGGTCCTCCAAGGTGGTCACATCGCCCTTCACGGCACCTCCGGCTGCCACTTCCTTCAACAGCCGGCGCATGATTTTCCCGCTCCGGGTCTTGGGCAGAGCCTCGGCAAAACGAATCTGGTCGGGTTTGGCAATCGGCCCGATCTCCTTGCTGACCTGTTCCCGGAGAGCAGCCACCAGCTCTGGCCCAGCCTTCTGTCCGGATTTGAGCGTGACGAAAGCCACCACGGCCTGTCCCTTCAAATCATCCGGCCGGCCCACCACTGCCGCCTCCGCCACCGCCGGGTGGGTCACCAGCGCGCTCTCCACCTCGGCCGTTCCCAAACGATGACCGGAAACGTTCAATACATCATCCATCCTTCCAATCACCCAAAAATAACCATCCTTGTCCATCCGAGCCCCATCCCCGGTAAAATAGGTTCCCGGTACCTCGCTCCAGTACTGCTTGGCATATCTCTCCGGATCCCCGTGGATGGTGCGGAGCATGGACGGCCAAGGCTTGCGGATGACCAACTTTCCCTGCGTGCCCGGCTTCAACTCCTTGCCCTGATCATCCACCACCGCCACGTCCACCCCAAAGAAAGGCAACCCCGCAGAGCCGGGTTTCATGAAATGGGCTCCCGGAAGGGTGGTGATCATGTGACTGCCGGTTTCGGTCTGCCACCAAGTGTCGACAATCGGACAACGCCCGCCCCCGACCACTTTATGGTACCACAACCACGCCTCAGGATTGATCGGTTCCCCGACGGAGCCCAACAAACGAAGGGAGGAAAGGTCGTGCTTTTTGACCCAGTGGTCGCCCCACCGAATGAAGGCCCGGATCGCCGTCGGCGCCGTGTAAAAAACGGTTACCCGGTGCTTTTCGATGATGCTCCAAAAACGATCCGGCTCGGGCTGGTTTGGGGCCCCTTCGTACATCAGGGAGGTCGTGCCGTTGCTAAGCGCCCCGTAGACCACGTAGCTGTGTCCGGTTACCCAGCCCACGTCCGCCGTGCACCAAAAAAGGTCCGTCGGCTGGAGGTCAAAAACCCATTTGGTGGTCAGATGGGCCCCCAGAAGGTACCCCCCTGTGGTGTGCAGGATCCCCTTTGGTTTCCCCGTGCTTCCGCTGGTGTAGAGAATGAAAAGCGGATGCTCACTCTCGAGCTTCTCCGGCGGACAATCGGCCGGCTGATCCTTGACCAGTTCGTGCCACCAGCGGTCAACCTCATTGAGCTTGTCGATGTGTCCGGTTCTTTGAAGAACAATCACTCGCCGGACCTCGGGGCAAGCCGCCACCGCCTGATCCACATTTTGCTTGAGTCCCACCACCTGACCCCGTCGGTACCCCCCGTCCGAGGTGATGACCAGCTTGGCACCGCAATCCTGAATCCGATCCTTGAGCGATTCGGCACTGAAACCGCCAAAAACCACGCTGTGGACGGCCCCGATTCTTGCGCAGGCCAGCATCGCGATGGCTGCCTCCGGAATCATTGGAAGATAGATCATGACCCGGTCGCCCGGCTTCACTCCCTCCCCCTTCAGGGCATTGGCAAAGCGACAGACCTCGTCATGGAGTTGCTGGTAGGTCAGAACCCGAGTGTCGCCCGGTTCGCCTTCAAATAGAATGGCGGCTTGGTGACGTCGCCCCCCCTGCAGGTGGCGGTCCAGACAGTTCACGCTGACATTCAGTTTTCCCCCGCCAAACCACTGCGAGAAAGGTTCCTTCCACTCCAGCACTTTCTTGGGCTCGGTAAACCAAGTCAGCTCCTCTTTCGCCAGTCGCCCCCAGAACTTCTTCGGATGCTGGACGGATTCCCGGTGCATCGACTTGTATTTGGCTAAACTGGAGAAACCGGACTGCCTGACGAAGGAAGCCGAGGGCTTGAATTTTAGGTCTTTGCTCATGGTTTGATTTTTCTTGGGCTTTTTGTTTTCACTGCTTGCCGGATGGTTTTCAAGATCTCGTCCACCGGAGCCATCCGACCTGGTCCCTCCGTCCCGCAGGCCAAACGGCCTTCCGCCGGGCCGAGGAAACAAGCCCCCCGACTTTTCAGGATTTTCACATTCTCCTGTGTCGCCGCATGCTGCCACATCAGGGTGTTCATGGCGGGAGCAAAGAATATTGGGGCACGGGTGGCCAAGAGAACCGCACCCAATACATCGCCGGCCATTCCATGAGCCGCCCGAGCCAGGGAATCCGCACTCGCCGGGGCCACCACCACCGCATCGGCCGAACGAGCCAGATCGAGGTGCCCCATTCTCCCTCCCTCTCCTTCCTCCCAAAGGGAGGTGTGGACGGGACGGTGAGTCAAAGCCGCCAAGGTCAAAGCGGGCAGGAAACGCGCTCCATCGCCGGTAAGAACCGCATGCACCTCCCAACCTTCTCGCACCATGGCACTGGCCAGATCCGCCGCCCGGAAGGCGGCGATGGATCCGGTCACACCCAAAACAATCCTCGGGGAGTTGGAATCAGCCATGATGCAGATTTAACCTCCGGCTGAGATATCGTTCCGCCCGGATAATGGCACGGAACTTGATCAAATCTTCCTCCATGGAGCTGCTGAGAATCGTGTATCGGTAACTTTTCCAGTCTGCCATCTCGGCATCGGCCGCCTGGATCCGCTTGGCGATCTGCTGGGCATTTTCCGTTCCCCGCCCCTGCAACCGACGACGCAATTCCTCCAAATCAGGTGGCATGATGAAGATATCCGCCAGGGCCTCCTGAATTTTCGCATCCCGAGAGCCCCGAATTTGCCTTGCCCCCTGCACATCGATATCAAGAAGAACATCCCGCCCGGCAGCGAGGTGCTCCAGGACGGGTCCTTTGGGCGTCCCGTAGTAATGTCCGTAGACATCGGCATGTTCCAGCATCTCTCCTCTTTGCATTTTTTTCTCGAACTCCGATTTGGATAAGAAGAAATAGTCGACCCCGTCCTGCTCCCCCGGCCTTTGGGGTCGGGTAGTACAGCTCACGGAATAAACCAGGTCGGGAGTTTGACGGACGTTGGTGCAAAGGGTGGTCTTGCCCGTCCCTGAAGGTGCGGAAACCACAAACAAAATTCCTGACCGGGTAAAATTATTCAAGATTGGCCGCCTGTTCCCGGAGTTTTTCCAACTCCGATTTGAATGCAATCGCCAAACGGGTCAACCCCAGGTCGCCGGACTTGGATCCCACCGTGTTTACCTCTCGCTGAAGTTCCTGAATAATGAACTCGAGATTCCTGCCGCCGGGGGCACGTTTTCCGGTCAACCCCTGGGCTTCGGCCAGATGCGCCCGAATCCGCCCCAATTCTTCCGTCACATCCCCACGATCCGCCGCCGCCACCGCCTCCCGCGCCACCCTGTCCGGCTCCAGATGCAGTCCGGTCTCCCCGGCGATCTCCTGCAACTTTTCCCGGAACCGCTCCCCCTGTTTTTTTCGCATCTCCGCGGCTGCTTTTTCCATCTGCCCACGAACCGCCTCCATCTTTTTCAAATGACCCCGGAGATGCTGGACCATGCGCACCCCCTCCCGCTCACGGGATTCCACCATCCGCCTCAAAGCCCCC
>RGGS01000105.1 GCA_010024525.1 Verrucomicrobiota bacterium
GGTCCATGCCTTCGATGCGGAACGGTTGCAGGGGAACACCATCGCAGTTCGCCGGGCAAAACCTGGGGAGAAATTGGCCGGATTGGACGGAGGGATCCATGTTTTAACCGCCGAGGATCTGGTGATTGCCGACGGGCAGGGACCGGTTGCTTTGGCCGGGGTGGTGGGCGGGAAGAATTCCTCGGTACAAAAAGCAACCCGAACCATTCTGCTGGAATCGGCCTCGTTCCTCGCAGGGAGAGTTCGCAAGACCGGACGTCGTTTTTCTTTGCCCACGGAGTCCTCGCGGCGTTTTGGTCGTGGTGGCCTTGACCCGGCCCTCGTGGATCAAGCCAAGCACCGGGTGATTCAGCTTCTTTCCGATTGTGGGGCGCTGGACAAGGTGGAAGGTGCGCTCTCCGTGGGATCGCCAACCTCCACACCCGACGCCCCCGTTCCTCTTCGCATGGAGCGGGTTGAAAAAATCCTCGGATTAAAAAACGATCCCAAGCTGCTGGCTGACCGTTTAAGGGCTCTGGGGTTTCGCGAGGAAAAGACCGGGTGGGTTCCTCCTTCCTGGCGTGCGGATATCCGTGAGGAGACGGATTTGCTGGAGGAACTGGTCCGTCTGGCGGATTTGGAGGCAGTGCCGGCCGTGCTGGACTCCCTGGCGGAAGGCCAATCCAAAGAGGATCAGGAGGATCGGGAACGACGGGCCATCCGCTCCTTTCTTGTGGAGCGCGGGTATTTTGAAGCTCTCTCCGGCAGCCTCGTTTGCAGGGAGGAGGGGAAACAGGTGCCTCTCACCGTGGCGGCGGGACCCGAAGCGGCGGCGTATCGTGAATCCCTGCTCCCTGGATTGCTGGCCTCCGCCGGGCGAAATATTTCCCGTGGGCAAACTGATCTTAAGCTGTTCGAAATCGGACGGGTGACCGGCCGGGGGGCTCAAGAAGAAATGCATTTGGCGGTTTTGGTTGCGGGTCGGGAAAGGCCTGTGAACTGGGACGATACGGAGGTGGCGGTGGACCTTTTCAGCCTGAAGGGCGTCTGGCAGGAACTGTGCGAAAGGTTTCCCGGTTTGCGTGAGCCCATGGTCTTGCGCGAAGTTTCCGCCGCCGAAAAGAAGGCCATCGGCATCAAAGCGACCGTCCATGTGAGCGAGGGCATTTTGGTGCCAGGCAAGTTCCAGAGTGCGGCGTATCGGGAGGTCAGCAGTTTTCCAGGGGTGCAGAGGGACCTAGCCCTGGTGATGCCTGAAACCGTTTCGTACGGGGAGGTCGAGAAGACCATCCGATCCTCCGCTCCGGCTGAGATGGAGGGATTCACGGTGTTTGACCGTTTCCGCGATGCTTCGGGGGTGAAGGTTCCGAAGGGGTTCCTGTCACTAGGCTGTCGCTTGCATTTCCGTTCCCATGCGCGAACCTTGACGGAACAGGAGGTCAGTGGTTGGGAGAAGAAGATTCTCGAATCGCTCTCCACCCGGTGCCAAGCAAGGCTCCGGGGAGTTCTTTGAACCGGTTGGTTCGGTTTCACGCCCTGCCTGGAGAGTGTGACGGATCAATTTCTTTCGTCCGATAAAATCAAAAAACGAGGCCCAACCTCAATCCGAAAACGTCATGCCTTGATTGGAAGGCGGACGCGGAAGCGGGAGCCTCAAATCTGGAACATTCCAGGGTCGAAAGAAATTCTCCTAGCGCCCGGGTGGGGCGTGTTTTTTTTAGGGATAAAAGCTAAGCGGCAGAAACCGAAGGGCCGGGAATGGTGGAAGCCATCGATTGAACTTTGGGTAGATTGGCGAGTAGATCGGCAATGGCATCGTATCGGCCGGAAAGGAGACCTTGCTGGGCACTGGCCTTCATGGTGACCGGGAAGGAAAGTTTGCCCGCCGTCACTTTCAGTTTTTCGAGATCGATTTCCACCTGGGTGGAGGGTTCCGAGGAGATGAGTTGGGTGAGGGCCCGGAGATCCTCTTTTTGGGCCGAAACACAGGGCAGTCCCAGGGTGGTGCTATTCCCGAAAAAGATCTCCGCGTAGTTGCCGGCAATGACGGCCTGAAAGCCCGCCCGGACGATCGCCTGGGGGGCGTGCTCGCGGGAACTGCCACAACCAAAATTCATGCCAGAGACAAGGATGGTGGCTCCCTTGAATTTGGCCTGATCGATGGGGTGATTCGTGGACTTTCCTTCCGGAGTCTGACGGATGTCGCGAAAAAGAAATTCCCCCAGCCCGTCAAAGGTCACGCAACGCATGTAACGAGCGGGAATGATCCGATCGGTATCGATGTCGTCTCCCTCCATAGGGACGGCGCGACCGGTGATTTTCTTAATGGGGGAGAGGGACATGTCAGGCCTTGGCGAAAACTTTCCGTGCGTCGCTGACTTCGCCGGTGACGGCGGCGGCGGCCACCATGACGGGACTCATCAGGAGGGTTCGCCCTGTCGGGCTGCCTTGCCGGCCCTTGAAGTTCCGATTGGAGGAAGAGGCGCAGATTTCATCTCCCACCAGCTGGTCGGGGTTCATTCCGAGGCACATGGAACATCCCGCCTCGCGCCATTCGAAACCGGCTTCACGAAAGATCTTATCGATTCCCAATTCAGCGCAAATCTTGCTCACCCCCTGGGAACCAGGGACGGCGATGGCACGGATGCCTGGGGCAACCTTGCGGCCTTTGAGGAATTTCGAGGCTTCCACGAAGTCGGAGACGCGGGCATTGGTGCAGGAGCCGAAAAAGGCGACCTGAATTTTTTGTCCGGACAGTTTTTCGCCGGCTTTAAACTTCATGAATTCGAGAGCCTCCTTGGCGGAGGAGCGGTCGGCTTCCGGAAGTTGATCGGGGGAGGGGATGGCCTCATCGATGAAAATCCCTTGTCCGGGGTTGATTCCCCAGGTGACGGTTGGGCGGATTTCAGAGGCTTCAAAGATCTTCACATCGTCGTAGACAGCATCCGGATCGGAAGCCACTTTTCTCCATTCTTTCACGGCGGCGTCCCACTCCTTGCCTCGGGGGCAGTAAGGGCGGCCCTTGAGATATTCGAAGGTTTTTTCGTCGGGGTTGACGTAACCGACCCGGGCGCCGCCCTCGATCGACATGTTACAGATCGTCATTCGTTCTTCGATGGAGAGGCCCTCGATCGTCGGACCTGCGTATTCGTAGGCGAACCCGGTTCCTCCGTTGACTCCGAGGGTGCGTATGATGTGAAGAATGATGTCTTTCGCGTAAACGCCCGGGCCGAGTTTGCCGCGAACCTCGATCTTGCGGACCTTGAGCGGAGAAAGAGCCATGGTCTGGGTGGCGAGGACGTCGCGAACCTGACTGGTTCCGATGCCAAAAGCCACCGCACCAAAAGCACCATGGGTGGAGGTGTGGGAATCGCCGCAGGCAATGGTGGTACCGGGTTGGGTGATTCCCTGTTCCGGTCCCACAATATGGACGATGCCCTGCTTTCCGGAGGGGATATCGAAGAAGGTGACCCCAAATTCCGCGCAGTTCTTGCGGAGCTCCTTGATCATGGCGTCAGCCAAGGAGTCCTTGAAGGGCTCGATGCGGTGATCGGTGGGAACGATATGGTCCACCGTGGCAAAGGTGCGGTTGGGGAAGGCGACTTTCAGTCCCAGATCACGAATCATGCCGAAAGCCTGGGGGCTGGTCACTTCATGAATGAGGTGGGTGCCAATGAAAAGTTGGGTCGAACCGTCGGGGAGTTTTGCGACGGTGTGCCGGTCCCAAACTTTATGGAAAAGGGTCTTACCCATAAGAGTTTTAGAATATCGAAAAACCATTCTGGCGCAAACCGGTGTGGCCGCGTTTGATTTGGCCCCGACGGAGCGGGGCCCTACAGAGGGGTGGGTTGTGAGGATTGTGCGGATGATTTTGGCCCCGACGGAGCGGGGCCCTACAGATTGGTTCGACTGATGGCATCTGTAGGGCCGCGTTCCACCGCGGACGTGGCCCCGACGGAGCGGGGCCCTACAGAACTTCGAGTCTTCCCATCTTTCACGCCTACAAAAACACCTTCCACCTCCCGCCTTCCACCAACCAAACCCCCTCCCTTGACATCCATTTCACAACCACTATGGTTCCAATATGGCAACCTTGACTTTGAAGGACGTACCGGAAAAGCTGCACTCTGCCTTGAAAAAACAGGCCGATCGTCACCGGCGCTCCTTGAATCAGGAAATCCTGTACTGTCTGGAGCGATTGACCGGTCTGAACCAACCCGTGGCTGACGAGCGCCGGGCCTGGTTACAAGCCTCTGAACAAAGTCTCCGCAAGGTTTGGGACAACCCGGAAGATGCGGTTTATGATGCACTGCTCCAGAAATGACGTTGTCCTGCTGCCGATCCCCTTCTCCGATCTGACCAGCACCAAGGTTCGTCCGGCGATCGTGGTGGGTCACGGCTCCGTGGCGGGAGACCTGATCGTGGTGCCGGTCACCTCTCGTTTGGCCTTGGCCGATTTCCCGTTGAAACTCTGGAAGGAGTGCGGTTTGCCCGTTCCCAGCGCCGTCAAAGGACAAGTGGCCACGATTGAAGCTCGCCTGATCCGCAAAATCACCGGCCGACTGGGTGAAGCGGATGTCCGCACCCTCGACACCCGCCTCCGCTCCTGGTTGCATCTCTAGGTTCCCTCCACCACGAGGGCCTAAAGAGCTAATCATCTCCCTCACAGCCTGTAGTCTGCCGCCTTTAGCCTCTCTCGATCTTTCGGCGCTCATCTCAGCCTCCCCACATTCATCACACTCGCCCCACCCGATCCGTTCTCGCTCATCTTTCCACCATTGATCGCCGTGACGATATTGGCGGAATTGGCAATCGTCATGGAACTGCTGTTTGCGGTGTTCACGAAGTGATTTCCGTTGGCCCCGATAAAGCTGACCGTGCCGGGCACCACGTTGCCGTAGGTGCGGTTGACCAATCCATCCCGCGTGCGGGCTTCGATCACCCCATGACTGGTGATGTTGGCGTTGTTAAAGACCATGGTGTGGGCGGCCAGCGTGAGTTGGCCGGCGATGTTGGCGGTCTGCATCTCCAGAATGCGTTCGGTTCCCCCCACGATATCCAGATACTTGCCCGGATTGGCCGGATCAGGTTTCACTCCGGCCAGAATCTGCGCATCCCCGGCCGAGGTGTTGATCTCCCTCATCGTCACATCACTGGCCAACTGGGCCTCCATGGTCTGACCGGCCTTGACCACCATCTTGGAAATATTGGGATCACTGACCAACGTCCCACTCATCAGAATTCGGTCGTTCAGGTTGGCCCTCACCTCCACCTCGTCCATGCCCTCAAACTTCACGTTCACCAACCGCACGCCGTCCGGCCCCTCGATCAATGCCTTGGTGTTGTTGTTGTACTTCAGACGCAGGTCCGTGACCTTCCCCTCGCCGCCAAGCGCCGGATCGCCCACCGTCACATCCCATTTGCCGACCGAGGTCGTGGTGTTCAGATCGGACATCGCCGCCGGACCGTCAGG
>RGGS01000106.1 GCA_010024525.1 Verrucomicrobiota bacterium
GGTCGGGTTTTGGCGGGCCTTGGTTTGATTCAGCAAATTGCGCAGGCTTGGGCGCGGACCCGAAAATCGTAACGCGAGATTATCCCGTGAGACTGGTCATCAAAATCGGCAGCAGTTTGCTGGGCTCCCCCGAGGGCGGCTTGGCCCAGGGTCGGATGCGGAATTGGGCCAGGGAGATCGCCCGTTTGCGTCGGGCCGGTCATGAGGTGATTCTCGTCAGTTCCGGGGCCATCCGTGCGGGGATGCAGGCGTTGCATCTGAAAAAACGACCCACCTCCCGTCCTGAAATGCAGGCCTGCGCCACCATCGGTCAGCCTCTGCTGATGAAAGCGTATGGAGCCGCGCTGGCCCCCCACCAAATTCTCGTGGCCCAAATTCTCCTGACCTCCTGGGATCTGGACAGCCGCCGAATTTACGACAACACCCGGGCGACACTTCAGACCCTGCTTCGGCAAAGGAAATGCATTCCCATCTTCAACGAGAACGACGCCCTGTCGTTTGAGGAAATCGCCCTGCTCAATGCATTCGGGGACAACGACCGGCTTTCCGCCCATGTGGCCATTCTGGCCGGGGCGGATCGGCTGGTGATTTTGACGGATGCGCCCGGTTTGATGAGCCGTCCGGACGGCACGGGGCAACTTATCCGGAGGGTGAAAAAAATCGATGCGGCCATCCTGGCCTGTGCCGGCGGAGCCGGAAGCGCGGGATCGGTCGGGGGGATGCTTTCCAAGCTGGAGGCGGCTCGGCTGGCCATGGGTCGTGGAATTCCCGTGGTGATTGCCGACGGCCGACGGACCGGCGTGCTGCTGAAAAGCGCGTTGCGAGCGCCCGCCGGCACCCTCTTTGCCCGATGAGTGCCGTGGTGGATTTGGCCCGCAAGGCCCGCAAGGCGTCCCGCCGATTGGCTCTTCTTTCCACCCCGGAGAAAAACGATTTATTGCTGGCGATGGCCGACCAGCTGGAGTTGCGAAAAAAAGAGATCCGGGCGGCAAATCAGGAGGATTTGGCGGCGGCCCAAGCCGCAGGGATCTCCGGCGCCTTGCTTGACCGGCTTGATCTGAACGAAAAGCGTTTCGGCGAGATGGTGTTGGGGGTGCGCCAGGTCGTGAAATTGGGCGATCCCGTGGGTGAGGTGATCCGGAAGTGGAAACAGCCCAACGGGCTGGAAATCGAAAAAATCAGGGTTCCGATCGGTTTGATCGGGATCATTTACGAGTCACGACCCAACGTGACGGTCGACAGTGCGGTCCTGTGCCTGAAAACCGGCAACGGGGTGCTGCTTCGTGGCGGACGGGAGGCAAGGAAAAGTAATCGCGCACTCGCCATGGCTTTGGGCGAGGCGGCGGTGAAGAAGGGCCTGCCGGCCGAAGTCGTGGCGTTGGTGGAGGATGAAAGCCGCGAAAGCATTCCGGAAATGTGCCGTTTGGAGGGGGTGATCGATCTTCTGATCCCGCGGGGCGGACACGGTCTTATCCAGACGGTGTTGGAACATGCCCGGGTTCCGGTCATCAAGCATTCCCACGGCGTTTGCCATGTGTTTGTGCATCAGGCGGCCGATCCGGCGATGGCCGAGGCCATCGTGGTCAACGCCAAGTGCCAACGTCCCGCCACTTGTAACGCGGCCGAGACCTTGTTGGTCGACCGGGCCGGAGCGGAAAAAATCCTGCCCAGGCTCGTTCGGGCCCTGAAGGCCAAAGGAGTGAAACTTTACGGGGACGAGGCCGCCAGCCGGGCCTCGGGGGAAAAACTGGCTCCGCCGGCCAACTGGGAAACCGAATACCTCGACCTGAGCATGTCCATCCGGGTGGTGGACGGAGTGAAGGGGGCCTTGGAGCATCTGGAACAACATGGAAGCCACCACTCGGATGCGATCGTCACCGGAGACCGGGCGGCTGCGGAGGAGTTTTTGCGGGGAGCCGACTCGGCAGCGGTCTATTGGAATGCCTCCACGCGTTTCACGGACGGGGCGGAATTCGGTTTTGGCGCCGAAATCGGCATCAGCACAGACAAGATCCACGCCCGCGGGCCCATGGGTCTGGAGGAACTGACCTCCTACAAGTACGTGGTCACCGGCCACGGTCAGTTGCGCGAGTGAGTTCATTTTCGGTTCACGGCTCCGGTCTGCAGGGGTCGCGCATCGAGGTGCGCGGAAAATTCCTGTTCAGCGGGGAGAACAAATTTTTCATCCAAGGGGTCACTTATGGCCCGTTCCGGGACGGGGACGATCATCTGGGCACGCCCGAGAAGGCCCGCCGGGATTTCGGGCTGGTCGCGGCGGCGGGTTTCAACGTCCTGCGGGTCTATCATCCGCCTCCCCGGTGGTTTTTGGATCTGGCGGCCGAACATGGGTTGAGGGTGATGGTCACCGTGCCCTGGCAGAGGCGGGTTTTATTTCTCGATGACGGAGCCGTTCGGCGGGAGATCCGGGCCAGCGTGCGCCGGGCCGCCAAGCAGGGCTCGGGACATCCGGCCGTCCTGGGTTACTACATCGACAATGAGATTCCCCCTGACCTGGTGCGTTGGTACGGGCCCCAGCGGGTCGAGGGATTTCTCGATTCCCTCGTGCGCATCGTGAAAGACGAGGATCCGGGAGCTTTGGCCGCGTACGCCAATTTCCCGCCGACGGAATATCTTCTTCCGAAAGAGACGGATTTTCTTTCTTACAACGTCTACCTCCACCGGGGGCCGGATCTGAGGGCTTACCTGTCCCGCCTGCAAAATCTGGCGGAGGGCCGACCGCTGGTTTTGGGTGAGTTTGGAATGGATACCCTGCGCCACGGGCAGGAGGAGCAGGCGGCTCTCCTGGATCTGCATTGGGACGAGGTGTTTCGCGGAGGCTTGGCGGGAACAATCCTGTTTTCCTGGACCGATGAATGGTTCACCGACGGAATCGATGTGGAGGATTGGGCCTTCGGGTTGGTGCAGAAAGACCGGCAACCAAAGCTTGCCTACCGGAATCTGGCGCAGAAGACCCTTGGCCCGAAGGACCGGCTGGTGGAGAAATTTCCGCTCCCGCGCGTTCCGAAAGTCTCGGTGGTGGTCTGCAGTTATAACGGGGCGGCCACGCTGCGGGGATGTCTCGAGGCGCTGCAGAAGGTGGACTATCCGGATTTTGAGGTGATCCTGGTGGACGACGGTTCCAAGGATTCCACCCAGTCGATCGTGGCGGAGTTTCCGCTGGTCAAAAACATTCTGCAGCCCACCGCGGATTGTCCGTTGCCCGGAACGTGGGCATGCAGGCGGCCTCGGGGGAAATTATTGCGTACACCGATTCGGACTGCATGCCGGATTCCGACTGGCTCTATTTTTTGGTCTCGACGCTTTTGCACTCATCCTATGCGGCGGTGGGCGGACCCAATCTGAATCCGCCGGCCCAGGGGCCGATTCCGGCCGCGGTGGCGGCTTGTCCCGGAGCCCCGACCCACGTCCTCTTGAGCGACACCGAGGCGGAGCATATTCCGGGGTGCAACATGGCCTACTGGAAATCGGTGCTGGAGGAGATCGGCGGGTTTGACCCCGAATTCAGGACGGCGGGCGACGATGTGGATCTCTGCTGGAGATTGATGCAGGCCGGCCACCGGGTCGGTTTCAGTCCGAGTGCGTTGGTCTGGCATCATCGCCGTTTCACCATGCAGGCCTATTTCCGGCAGCAAAAAGGATACGGTGAGGCGGAAGCCATGCTCCGGTTCAAGCACATGCAATATTTCGACCCTCAAGGTTCGGCTCGATGGAAGGGGGTGATCTACGGACTGCCGCGTTTTGAGCGGGTGTTGCATCGGCCGATCATCTACCACGGGATTTTCGGCACCGGACTGTTCCAGTGTCTCTACCCCAAGCCGGCCTCTCCCTGGGCGCAATTGGTCAGCGGCCTGGAGTGGAACGCGCTGACCCTGTTTATTTTTCTGGTTTCCGTCCAAGTGGAGCAGATCCGGATCGTGCCGCTGTTGATGTTGGCCGCGACCCTCCTGCCGGCGATTTCTTTCATGGTGGTGGCGCGGGTCGAGCCCAAGCACGACACGGTCCTGGCCCGGTTGACCGTCTTTTATCTCGCGCTGACCCAGCCCCTGGTCCGGGATTGGGCGCGCTATTTCACCTGGCTGAAAGGAAAGAGAACTCCGGACGCGGTGGTGCAAACGCCCGAGAAAGATGCGGGACCGTCCCTGCCGCTTTTTCGTTCGCGGCTGCTTTCTTTCTGGAGCGAGCAGGGGAGGGAGAGGGTGCATCTGCTGGCCGAGATTGAAAAAATTCTCGAGGAAGAGGGCTGGCGCTATGCCCAAGACACGGGCTGGAATTCGTGGGACGTCCAAATCTTCGCCAATCGCTGGTGGCACATCCGTCTGCGTAGCCTGACGGAGATCTATCCCCACGGCCGGCGGTTGACCCGGGTCCACCAGGGAATCGTGCCCACCACCTTCAGTGTTTTGTTTGCCGTCACCGCGGTGACGGCGGATGTTTTGGTCGCATTGTCTTATCCCGCGGCCTTGCCTTACTTTCTCGGCATCCTGGCCTTGGCTGGCGTGGGGTGGTTGTGGACCGGATGGCAGCTTCGCCGCCGGGTGGGAGATCTGGTCCGGGTGGCCGCCAGGCGGGCCCAGCTGTTGCCCACCGGCGGAAAAACCCCGCAAACGGCATGAGTCTGATATTGCGCATCCTTGGTTACTATCGGCCTTTTCTGGGGCGGATTCTTCTGGCGTTGGGACTGCTCGGAGTGGCCACGGTGTTGAACCTGCTCAAGCCCTGGCCCCTGAAATTCGTCGTCGATGTCATCCTGCGCTCCCCGGGCGGGGGAATTGTGCTACCGTTTTTACCGGGCGATTGGTCTCTTCCGTTGGCCCTTTCAATCACCTGCGGGGCCCTGGTGGGAATTCATCTTCTCTGGGGAGCCGTCAATCTGGCGGAAACCTATGCCTTGATTGAAATCGGGTTGCGTGCCCTGTTGCAGGTCAGGACCGAGTTGTACGCGTATCTGCAATCGCTCCCCCTGCGGTTTCATGATGTGAGGCGGAGTTCGGATTCCAGTTTTCGCGTGGCTTACGATGCGCAGGCGATCCAGACCTATTTTAACCGGGGGTTCGCCACCATTCTTGGGTCGTTGCTGACCTTGGGAGGAACTTTTTTTGTCATGCTCAAGATGAGCCCGCTGCTGGCCCTGCTTTCCCTGGGGGTCATTCCCTTTCTCATGCTGGCCATCTCGCGCTATGCCGGGAGAATCCGGCGGGAAACGGCGGCTTTGCAGTCGCAGGAGAGTGATGTGTTGGCCCGGGCGAACGAGGGACTGTCGAGCATCCGGGTGGTGCATGCGTTTGGGCGGGAGTCCCACGAGGTGGACCTGTTCCGCCGGGAATGCCGCCAATCCTTGGAGGCCAATCTCCGACTTTCGATGACCAATGTGGCCAGCACGCTGGTGGTAGGCACCCTTCTGGCAGCCGG
>RGGS01000107.1 GCA_010024525.1 Verrucomicrobiota bacterium
CTTCCCGTGCCCGCTCACGATTTCCTCTGGCTCCATCTTTTCCCCATACCTTCCCCCGCTCGACCGGGTGATGGACTCCTCGTACAGGGTTCCTCCAAAATCATTGCACCCCCAGGAGAGGGACTCCCCCGCCCGCTCCGCTCCAAGTTTCACCCAACTCGTCTGCAGATTGGGAATCAGATCCCCTAGGACCACTCGCGCCATGGGATAAAGCCGCCTCGCTCTCCTCTGAATCCTGGCCTCCAAACGCTCCATTCCGCCCCACTTCCTGGCCAGCAAACGCCCAAGGCGATTCTGGTAGGGAATGAAGGCCAAGGGAACCAACTCGGTGAATCCCCCTGTTTCCTCCTGGATCTTACGCAGAACTTCAAAATGAGCTCGGATGTCGGTCCAGCTTTCCACATGCCCAAAAAGGATCGTCGCGCTGGAGGGCATGCCGGCCCGGTGAGCCGCTTGCACAATTCTCACCCAACGCTCAACCGGAAGTTTATTGCGGGAGATTTTTCGGCGAACCTCATCCACCAGAATCTCGGCTGCCGTGCCGGGAATCGATCCCACTCCCACGGCCCGTAATTTTGCCACCATCGCCTCCGGTTCACATCCGGCTTTTTCGCAGAGCGAGTCAATCTCCATGGGTGAGAAAGCGTGCAGATGCATCCCCGGAAACGCTTCCCGAAGGGCCCGGGCCAGATCGAGGTAGTATTGCGGCTTTAGATCCGGATCAATTCCACCCTGTAAACAAACCTCGGTCACCCATGGGGTTTGCCCCACGCGGGCCACCACTTCGTCGATCCGGTCCGAGGTGGCTCCCGCGGTTCCTGGTCTCCGCCCGAACCCGCAAAACGAACACCCCACATTGCAGATTCTGGTGAAATTGGCGTTGCGGTTGACCACATACGTCACGACATCTCCGTTTTGCCTTTGGTTCTTGGTCTCGGCCTCCGCCGTCAGTTCGGCCAAATGCATTTTCCAAGGATCCTTCATGCTGCCGCCCTTTCATAAAAATCCCGAACGGCTCTGCCCCAGTTCGGATCGAGCCATTCCGCTGATTGGTGGCTGGCATAAACGGGCAGTCGCTCGATCAACTTTCTTCCCGCGCGCGCGCAGGCTTTTTCATATTGTTCCCATTGGGCCCAGGGCCTGGCCGGATTCACTTCGTCCCGCGCCCAAGAAATTCCACCTAAATCATCCAGCCAGGGTAGCAGAGACTCCCAACTTGGCTCGAGATTCGGGGGGATCTGAATCGCCACGCCCGGAGCCCACTCCCTCCACGCCAAAACCATTTCCCGATATTCCGCCAAGGTGGGACCGGGACTCGCGGGCCAGCGGGATCCCCCATTGGGAACGTAACGCTGAATTAAAATCTCCTGCAGGTGGCCGTAGGTGGCGTGCAGTTCCGCCAAAACCCGCAACGAGCGAAGACGGGAAGGTTGGCTTTCTCCCCACCCCACCAAAATACCGCTGGTGAAGGGAATCTTGGCCCGACCCGCCGCCTCAATCCCGGCAATTCTTCCCACCGCTTTTTTTTCCGGAGCCATCTTGGGTTCATCCCACACGCTCACCAACATCATCCCCATGGAGACAAAAGCCGGGCGCAATCGCCGTAACTCCCCCTCTGTCATCCGGCCAAAATTGCCGTGGGGAAACAAACCGACCCGGCGGCATCGTTCCGCCACGCTCTCCGCCATCCCCCAAAAATCCGGATACCCCCGGCGGGCCAGTTCCTGTGCGATGTGCGGCATGCTCCCCGGGCGTTCCCCCGAAATCATCAACACCTCGCGCGCCCCTCCTTGAACCGCGACCGTAATCACCCGGTCGATCTCCGCCTCCGAAATGAGGCCCTCCTGATCCGAACGAAACCCGCAGTAACCGCAGTGCCAGGGGCAGTCATGGGTCAAAACCAAGGTGATCGAGCGGGAATAAGTGACCGGGGCAGCAGATTTAGGATCCGCCGGGCACCAGACAAGTTCTTCGCAAACGGCTTTCAAGTGGGAGGCTTTCCCCCTAAAAATCGACGATGGCTCTACGTGAAGCAAGACCCTTCCTTATCGTTGCCGCCGCCCTTTTGGGAGCGTCCCTTTGGCTGGGTTGGTGGACGCCTGCCGCCTTCTCCTTCCTGCTTCTTGCCGGCTTGTTGCTTTTCTTTCGCGATCCCGAGCGCACCCCCCCGTCGGA
This sequence comes from Verrucomicrobiota bacterium, assembly GCA_010024525.1. GTDB lineage: Bacteria > Verrucomicrobiota > Verrucomicrobiia > Methylacidiphilales > Verrucolacustridaceae > Verrucolacustris. The sequence continues at coordinate 2,176 of RGGS01000107.1, forward strand.
TCCCCTGGCTTTGGTAAGTCCCGCCGACGGCAAAGTCATCTGCGTCGACGAAGCGGAGGACCCCTGTTTTGGTCAGGGAAAGTTCCGGCGGGTGGGCATCTTCCTGTCCGTGCTCGATGTCCACGTAAACCGTAGCCCCTACGCGGGCACCATGAAGAAAACCCACTACTCCGCGGGCGAGTTTCTCGATGCCCGCCATCTGGAGGTCGACCTCCGCAATGAAAACCAAACCTGGTGGCTCCAAACCTCCCGTGGAACCGTGCTCATCCGCCAGATTGCCGGCCTGATCGCCCGACGGATTGTCGGATGGAAGAAACCCGGCGACACCGTCCAAACTGGCGAACGTTTCGGCATGATCCGCTTCGGATCCCGCACCGACCTCTACTTTCCCGCCTCCTGCACCCCCAAGGTCCAACCCGGCCAAAGGGTGGTGGGGGGCGAAACGATCATCGCCACATGGCCCGCCTAAAAAATAAACCCCTGCTCAAGGCTCCCAAGGGGGCTGCCTATCTTTTGCCCAGCCTCATGACCGCAGGAAACCTCTTCTGCGGTTTCATGGCCGTGCTACAGATCATCCAAGGCAGCCTCCTTCAAGCTTCGGACGATGCGGCCTGGATCCAACACTATGAAACCAGTCTCCTCTGGATCCTCGGCGCCTTCATCTTCGACATCTTGGACGGCCGGGTCGCCCGTCTGGGCGGCCACGAAAGCGCTTTCGGTCGCGAATTCGACTCCCTGGCCGATGTCATTTCCTTTGGCATCGCTCCTGCTCTCTTGGTCTTTAAGATCGTGCTGGCTGAACTCCCGGCCCGTTTGGGCTGGATGATCGCTTTCATTTATCTGGCTTGCGGAGCCATGCGCCTGGCCCGGTTCAACGCCCTGGCCCTCCAACCAACCCCAGCCAACCGCTCCAAGGACTTCACCGGCTTCCCTATTCCTGCCGCCGCGGGCTTGGTGGCCTCCGTCACCCTCCTCCTATTGCAGTACTACGAATCCGACCGGGTCATCGGGGATTGGAAGTATCTTTTGGCCGGTCTTCTTCTCTTTCTGAGTTTCATGATGTTCAGCCGAGTCAGTTATCCCAGCTTCAAAACCATCGATTGGCGCACCCAAAAACCCGTTTCTCGTGTGCTTCTGATCGTCGCCACCTTGGCTTTGGTCGGCATGACCTACCGCTACTCGCTGGCCTTTCTCTTCACCGCATACCTGCTGTACGGATTTGTCCGCCCCAGACTGAGCCGCAAAATTCGGGAGGAGTTGGAGGAGGAATCCGGTAGGCCGACCGGCTGATTAATGGAGCCCGAGACGAATCAAAAGATTCGTGAAAATCGGAAGCTCCAACAGCAGACAGTAGGTAAAAACCGCCCCCGCAAGGCCCAAAAGGGAGGCGATCGCTCCGATGCAGCGGATTACGTAGGAGATATCTTCCGTTTCCATAGGGAAAGCCTAACCCATCCATGACCGAGTTGGCAATTCTTCGGCATTTGCCCTGCCATTACTTGGATATCTTGAAATACCCCGACCAGAGATCGTTGGAGGATTTTTGGTCGGCTCCCCGCGGAGCCTGAATGGAGGCAAAAGCCGCAATGCCCCCCTCCTGTCTGGCCCGCACGGGATCAAACTGAATGGATTCCGACATCGTTTGCCCGGGGGCGAGCGAGCCCGGGTAAAATTTACGGGAACCCCCACCCACGCCGATCTCCAAAACCGGGGAGTTCACCGTTTCCGTTCCCCGGTTCTGAACCGCCACCGTGATTTTGCCCGCCGGATCCAGTTTGACGCCGGCCACGGCCAAATCCACGATCCCCCTCTGGTTTCGCTGAAGGACCCGCTGCAGATCCACCACCCCGTAACCGGTCTCGTCATCTTTTCCCACGGGTCCGGTGTCGTCCGCATATTGACGCAAAAGCTCAATCGCTCTCGTCCCCGTTAATCCCGGCTCTTTGGAGAGAAGGGCTGCCACCACCCCGCTCACCAATGCAGTCGAGGCCGAGGTCCCGCTGACTTCAACTTTTTTCCCGCCCGGCCAATCGGCCACGACGGCAAAGCCCGGAGCCGCCACCCCCACCGAAGCTCCGCGATTCGAGAAATAGAGCTGTTGCCGGTCCCCATCCACGGCCGCAACCGCCAAGACCCCTTCATAGGCGGCCGGATAACTGACCCGGTTCACCGCGTCGTTGCCCGCTGCCGCCACCAACGCCACATTCTTGGATAGGGCGTAGGCCACCGCCGCCCGAACCACCGGACTGTCCCCATCTGATCCCAAGCTCATGTTGATGACCTGAGCCCCTCCATCCGCCGCCTGCACGATCGCTTGGGCGAGAGTGAAACAGTCCCCCCTCCCCTCACCGTCCAGGACGGGAATGTTCTTTACCTTGGCTGCCGGGGCTGCTCCTTGGACGGATCCGGAAGCTCCGGAAATCAAAGACATCATCGAGGTTCCATGGCCGGCCTCCGTTCCCAAGAGCGTCTCCGCCTCGCTCACATCGGTGTCGAGCAACGCCACTTGAATGTTTTTTCCCCACCCCGGAGAAACATCTTCGGCTCCCATCAGGTCCAAAGCCTTGGTTCCCACGACCCGGTACACCGCATCCCCCATGGTTCTGGCTTCCAGCGGAACCTGGGGCACCTGCACGTAATAATTGTTCCCCTTGGTCATGTCTCCGCTGGCCGCCAGGGAATTCAACCAGTTCCCATCACGCACCCGTACAGCCCGAAGTCCATCGATTCTTCCCAAAATCACTCCCGCCGGGGCGGAACCCAAAAATTGTTGAAAAGCAGCTGCATCCCGGAAAAGCAGAACCTTCTCTCCGGGGATCTCACGACCCGAACCCGTCTCCATCGTTCCGTCAAAATCCTTTTTTCCGGATTTTGGATTCTCCGAATGGGTCTCCCCAGATGGCCTCTTGGATTTGGGACGGAGGTCGGGCATCACGGATTCCCTGTCTGCGGACTCTCCACCGCGGCGCCCCCCCCTCAACCAGACCGAGGGTTCCAGCACGAACCCAAGCAAAAGCAGAAGCAAGATTCCTGCCCCGATGGCATAGGGTCTGACCTTCACTCCCTCAGGCTACCTCCGGTTCTCCATCTGGAAAACCCCTTGTCACACCCCCTCCCGATCGACGATGATTTCCCACTCAAGCCGGTGTGGCGGAACTGGCAGACGCGACGGACTCAAAATCCGTTGCCCGCAAGGGCGTGTGGGTTC
>RGGS01000108.1 GCA_010024525.1 Verrucomicrobiota bacterium
TGGCTGTGTCGTAACAGAGCAACCGATCGGGTCCGCGGTAGTCAATCCAGAAAGGCGCGATGGCCTGGGCGATGGTCATGCGGGCTGGAGGAAGATCCGAAATCTCCAATCCAAAACAAGGCGAAACAAAAAGGAATAGAATTAGGAACAGGTGCATGGGTTAAAAGCGGTAGATCAGGTTCAGGCCGGTTCCGGCGTTATAGGCTTCAAATTGTCCGGTGATGGGTTCGGGAACGCTCGTATCGCTCTTGGTCCAACTGACAAAAGCCCGCACTGCCAGATACTCGATCGGGGAGTAGGTGATCGAGGCGCCGTAAGTCTGTTGAAAATCAAGTCGGTCGGATTCATTGATGTAGGTGAGGCTGGAGAAGGGAGAGGTGTTCGGATCGTTGTCGGAGCCGGTGTATTTGGCCAGGCGAAAACTGGCGTAGACCTGGGTGGTGATTTCACGGATGGGGTTGCAAATCCAGGCCAAGGTCAGGTTGTTGTCGGTTCGGGAAAACTGGTTATTCCCCTCAATGTCACCCTGGGTCGGTGACCAGGCAAAGACGTAGGAAGCCCGACCGGTAATGGAAAAGGAGTGGATCTCGGCCAAGGATCGGAACCAAGTGGCCTGCCAAGCGAGGGGATACTCGTTCAGGAAATTGGTGGAATCGCTGTAAGGACTGTTGCTGGTGTACAGGTTCGCCTCGGCGGAAAACTCCAGAAAAAGATCCTCGGAAAAAGCCCAGCCCAGCGAAGCATACGGATTCGCCACCCGAAAGTTTTGTTGGGCAATGGTGTAAGGTTGTCCGGGCGCGGCGGAATTGGCGACAGAAGTGGGGTAGGGTTCCGCCTGGGCATAGGCGAAAAACTGGTAGCGAAATCCGGCCTTGGGAAAAAACATGTTAAACTTCTCCGTCTGAAACTTGGGGGCAAATCCAATCTCGGGTGTGGTGATGATCTGCCAGGCGCCGAAGGTGTTGCCCACCGAGGAGGCGTACAGAATGTTGCTGTTATAGAAAGCCTGACAATCCACGGTGAAATAAAACCATGGTTTATTTTCTTTTTCTGAAACGAGCTGAACATCACCCATATCGGCGGGCAGGGGCTTGGCGGTAATGGACTCTTCGGGCTGATTCGGTCCGTTACCGCTCATTGGGTCGGCGCTTTTGACCTGATCCCTTAGTTGGAAGTCTTGGCGGGTTTGGGAGGAGACAGCAGCCGCCCCTGAGTTAGCCTGGGCTAAAACAGTATGTATCGTGAAAAGACAATAAAGACCTACGGCAATTATCCGCACATTCGTCGAAATCGTTGCTGACCTTGAGTTTAGTGGTGGTCCGTTGGTTTGGATCACGGCCAAAATTACCAATAACATTAGATTTAACGCAACAAATAGTGTGTTTCATATATTTATATCTATATATAGTATTTTGCGTAAAAATTAAGTATTGTTTATAAGTTATTTAAGTTGGGTTGGGTAGGCAGGGTCGATGGCACTGCCGTAGGGCAAACTTCAAATGACGTCAGCTTCATCGAAGCTCCCCTACTAGTGACTGAAGGAAAAGGAGGGTCCGCTTTGTAATCGGATCGCGGCTGGCTGGCAAAGCCAGCCACATCTTCACGAATCAATCCGGGATTAGGCTTTGTTCGATGGTGTCGTCGAAGCGGAGGTTCAGGAGTTTCCAGTCTCCCCCGACCGGGCTGTAGTAAACGAACTGCCAGCGGAGAGGTTTTTTGGGGTGAAAGCTAATGTAGGTGATGTAGAGCACACGGCTCCCCACACTACGATTATCGTAGAGTTCCTGCCCCTGGATCGGACCAAAGACTTCCAAGCCTTTGCGGATGTTTCCCACGAATTCAGGTACCGCGGCGGGATCGGAGAGTGCGGGGTTGTTGGCCACCAGTGCCTTAAAACTCTCGTCCACTTTTCCGGCCTGAACCCCGGCAAAAAAAGTTTCAAGCTGCTTCTGGACCGCGCTGGGAGGGGGTTTGTTGATGGGGTTGCGAGGCAGAAGCTGAGGGATCAGGGTCGTAACCTTGGGGAGATTGGTCTCGGGGTTTTTTGCCTGCGGGGCGGCCCACAAGGATGAGGAGGCGATCAGGAGGTGAAGAATAACTTTTTTCATGCAAGGAGCTTTCGGATTTGGTTGAGACCATCCTGAAGGATCGGTTCCCCGTGTGCAAAAAAGATTCTTCGGATCGGAAGGCTTAACAGGTGGGCGAGACTGGTCCTTAAAAGGGTGGAATCGGTGCAATATGTTTCGGGGAGCGGCATCAGAGGATGGGGAGAGAGATGGATCAGGGCGTCTCCCACCACCAGGGTTCCGGTGGGCCGATGAAAATAGGCGGTTTCCTTCTCCCCCGCGCCGGGAAGCGGAATGGCATGGAAGGGAATGGGTTGATGGCACAACCGGGCCTGGAATGACTGCCCCAGCTTTTCACACTCCCGGTCGTGATTCGCGTTGGTTCTGACGATCTCAACTGGATCCTTGGGCCTCTGGTTGCCTTTGGGCCATGGAATTGGGTCAAAGAGGACGCTAATTTCCGGTCCGAAATAGGCGGTGGACCATAGTTCGGCTTTGCAGGCGGGGTCGTAGGCGTGCCAGGTGAAAAAACCCTCCCCGTGGTCCCGGAGGGGTTGGGGTTCAAGGCTCAATGGGGCAACGTGGCGGCGTAGTCGGTCGGCGAGAGAAGTCCTGTGGGTTTGGGCTGATCGGGTTTGAGGCGGAAAAGCCAACCCTGACCGTAGGGTTCGCGGTTCACGAGACCCGGATCCGAGGTGAGGGCGGTGTTGGCCTCAACAATCTCGCCGCCGACCGGGGCATAAATATCGGAGGCGGCCTTGACGCTCTCCACCGTGGCGATGGCTTCCCCGGCCGTGACCTTGCGTCCCGGCTTGGGAAGTTCGACGTAGACCACATCGCTAAGTTCCGATTGGGCGTGGTCGGTGATTCCGACGGTGGCGGAATCCTTCTCCAGACGGAGCCACTCGTGGCTTTTCGCATACAGAAGATCGCTGGGGGTGTTCATTTTTTTGGGATGAATCTTCGAGGGGAAACTTTGACGGGGACTCGCCGACCCCGCACCTCAAATTCCAAATCTTGTCCACAGGCAGGGGCGGGGGTTGTGATCAACGCCAAAGCAATCCCGTGGCCCAAAGTGGGCGAGGGTACCCCGCTGGTAATGACGCCGATTTTGCGATCGCCCTGGAAAACGGGGTAGTCATGACGAGGCGGGGGTTGGCCCGGTTGCCCCTTCAATCCGACACAAAGGCGTCGGGTTCCGTTCTTTTTCTGTTCCTCAAGAACCGGCCTTCCCGGAAAGGGGCGGATTTGGTTGAGATCCACAAAAAAACCGAGACCGGCCTCGATGGGGGTAATCTCGGGGGAAAGGTCCTGGCCATTGAGGGGAAAACCGGCCTCCAGCCGGAGGCTATCCCGCGATCCCAGTCCGCAAGGGAGGAGTCCGTCGGTTTTTCCCGCCTCCAAAACAGCATTCCAGATCACTGGACCGGCGGAAAGATCGGTAAAAATTTCAAACCCGTCTTCGCCGGTATAACCGGTAGCGGCGACCAGCACTTCATGGCCGGCCAGCCGGTATTTTGCGATGCGGTTCCTGGCTGGAGGAACTGGATTGGTGTGATCCGCCTTCAGCATCCGGGAGAGGATCTCGGGCGATTTGGGTCCCTGAAGAGCCATTCCGGCGGTGTGGCCGGGAGCGCCCTGGAAGAGAACATCCTTGCATCCCGAGTTTGTGAGGACCTGTAAATCCTCAAGATGGCGGGAGGCGTTCACCACAAGCAAATATTCCTCAGATCCCAGGCGGTAAAGGAAAAGGTCGTCGATGACCCCTCCATGCTGGTTCAACAGGAAGGTATATTGTCCCTCCCCATCGCGGAGTTTGGCGGGGTCGTTGGCGAGAAGGGACGCCAAGGCGGGGAGAGCCCCTTTCCCGAGGGCGCGGACTTGCCCCATATGCGAGATATCAAAGAGGCCGGCCGCCTGACGGGTGGCTTTGTGTTCGGCAAGAAGCCCGCTGTATTCCACGGGCAGATTCCAGCCGGCAAAGGGAATCATGCGTGCGCCCAAGGATTGGTGGCAAAGGGCGAGGGGGCTGGAGGCGATGGCGGACATGAAAAATTGAAAGTACGGTGCAAAATACCTTAGTCAACGGTCTCGCGGTTGATGATGCGAACAGCTAGAACCACGGGATGCCACCAGCCCCTCTTCGACTTCTGGATCTCATGCGGCAGACCGAGGATCCCCAGGTCACGAATCTGGCCGCGGGGATTCCCTCGCCGGATTTTCTGCCGTTGGATGCCCTCAAGTCGGCCCTGGAGGGGGAGGTGCAGTCCCGGGCGCGGGAGATGTTCAGTTACCACCGCCCGGAAGGGGCGGCGCCGTTGCGGGAGGCGATCCGGGATTATCTGAGGATACGGGGGGTAAGTGTCTCGGCGGATCAGGTTCTGGTAACCACCGGTTGCTCGGGAGCCCTGGCTTCCATTATCGGCACCGTGCTCAAGAAGGGCGATACGGTGGTTTGCGAGGCGCCGGCCTATTACGGGCAGTTGGAGCTATTGCGGGCCGTGGGGGTCAAGTTTCGCACCGTGACGACCGCAGTGGGTCAGGAGCCTGATCCGTCCAAATGGGAGAAGGCGTTGAAAGCCAAGCCCAAGCCCAAACTACTCGTGGTGACCTCCACGCTTTCGAACCCCAGTGGGGCCACCTTGAAAGAGGAAGGGCGGGCCAAATTGGTGGAAATCTGCCGTAAAGCGGGGGTTCCGATTCTGGAAGACGATATCTACGGGGATCTTTTGGGGAGGTCCCGGCCCAAGCCGCTCCGGGCTTTTGATGACGGGTCAACGGTTCTCTATGCCACCAGTTTTTCCAAAACGGTGGCTCCCGGATTACGGGTTGGATTCTGCCTGCCCGGCAAATGGATGGAGGCGGCGGCAGACCGGCAGTGTCGGCAATCGATCCACGGGGCGGTCCCGCCGGAGTATCTGACGGCCGCATTCCTGCGATCCGGTCGGATGGAGGGGCACCTGGAAATGCTGAAAACCGTATATGCCAAGCGCCGAGAGTTGGCTGGAGGAATCCTAGCCCGGGAATTGCCGGAAGGCTATCGGGCGGACGATCCGGGGGGTGGTTACATGCTTTGGGTTCGGGGTGGAAAACCAGGAATCATGGAAGAGGTGAGAAAGAAATGCCTGGAGCGAGGAGTGGCGGTGGTGGGAGGCGGGATTTTCTTTGCGGCACCGCCCAAGGA
>RGGS01000109.1 GCA_010024525.1 Verrucomicrobiota bacterium
TGTCGAGGCCAATAGGAAGCTGGTGCCCCTCAGGACTTCCGCTCTGGGCAGAAAGAATCTCCTCATGATTCCGTGATCTTCCGGAATCTTGTTCCACTCAATGCTGACGTCTGCGAGCATCGCACGCCCGTGTGTCGTCACAGCGATACTGGGTCCATGCACCCCGGCCTCGGGAAGCTCCGACAGCCAGACCCCAAAATTACGCGCCGGTTGACATTCGCTGAGATTCGGATGGGGCTTTCCCGCAAATCCTGAGACCGGGATGGCAGGCAGATGCACCTCTCCCCGCCATACAACCTTCCCCTCCCCCGGACCACGTTGCCGGAGAAACTCCGGGGTTTCTGCCGCCACTTCCAGGGGAATGGACCCCCATGAAAAATTTTTCAGAATTCTGCGGTACCCCCGGAGCAGCGGGCGCCGCACATAGCTTTTCAAGTTCATGGCCCCCTTCGGCTTCAACTTCTTAAACCAACGGGACCAAGCTAAAGGAAGCGGGTGTCTCCACCATGCGCGGATCCCCTGCCTTATGCACCATCGTTTCATGGCCGGAGTAAGGTACGCTCGCCCACCGGGGATTTGAGGCAAGGATGCCAAGGAATTCCTTCCAAAGACCGCCAAGGCTCCGCCTCGGATCAGATTTTTCCGAATGTCTGAATACTCCGGTTTTTCCCACTCCTCGATCGTGGCCCGCAGAACCTGCGACTGCTCCTCTCCGAACATTCCGGAGCTGTAGGCTTTTTCCATCTCCTGAAAAACACCAAGACATTTGGGTTCGTAGAAGATTCCCTGTCTGAGACCCAGTACCCAGGCCAAATGATGATCCGCATGCCAACGGAGAGCCTCCGGCAAGCCCCCCATTTTTTTCAGGGCGGATACATGAAACAACGCCTGTCCGACAAAGGGAAGATATCCAAAACGACCCGGCACCTTAGCCGGAGAGAAATATCCCCCGCCCCGTCGGGGTCGGTAGTTGTGGGAAGGGCGTCTTCGCACCTTGGATTCAATCACCAGGTCCCATACCACTGCACCCACCTGTGGGTATTCGCTTAGGATCCTGCGCATTCGTGCCAGAGCCCCGGGCAACAAGTAGTCATCCGCAGCCAGAAACAACACATGTCCGAGCGGGATTTCAGGCAGAAGATCATTGATATTCCGAAGGAGCCCCTGCGGCTGATCTTTTTTCAGGAGTTGAATTTGGGGATACCGAGACTGAAGTTGCTCCACCACCTCCAAGCTGTTGTCGTCTGACGCATCATCGATCACCCAGATGTTTTCGTGTGGCTCCGCCCCCTCCAGGACCGAAGCTAAGCACCTCTCAAGGAATGGCCCGTGGTTTCTATTCGGAATGACGACAGAGATCACAAGGGCATCTATGGGTGCAAGCCTTTGGATCGATAGGAAACCCCAAAACCATAGAATAACCTGTAGTACAACACCCAGAGAGAGACTAGCACCTTGAAAAGGCCGCGGCTTAATTTGTTTACCCGGAGTTTTTGCGCTCTCCGCAGAAGATTCCAAATAGCTCGGATACGAATATCCTGAGGGGCAAGCTCTCGAGCGCGCACCGCCTTCGGCAAGGCAGTATTCACAATCACTTCCTTGCTCGTAAGGCTGGAAATCAGATCCCAAGCAGCATCCGCACGAATCTCCGTTATTTGACGATAGGCTGACCAGAGAAACGCGTCCTGTACCAGACTCTTTTTGCTGGCGATCTTTCGCGCGAGATGAACTTCAAAGGTGTATTTGGCTTCCGGAATGACGGCCTCAAACGTTTGAAAATATTTTTCAAGTGATTTAGGGGACTTCGTGGTCTGATGTCGATTGATTTGCTCTATTAGGCAGGCAGTAAAGGCACTCAGATTTCCATTAGGAGCATGATTTGACCTGAGCCTGTGGAGCCTGTTTTTGGTGCCGGTATGGCGAACCGGAAGTATTTTTCTTACTGTTTTCACCATCTCTCCCAAGTCCTGATATGAAGGGCTAAGCAACTGTTGCTTATGCGCAAAAGGAAGCTTGTCCTCGGTTTCGCGAATCGCGTAGTTATGATATCCGGATGGGGTCACGTTAAAGATTGCGTAGGGGGTTTGGGAAAAGTTGGCAGCGGTTGCAAAACCGGAGGAACTACCCAGAAATGCTTGCGCCGCAAAGATGGAGGCCAAATCGTTTTTCAAGGTACCTCCGCACTTGCGCAGCGAATGAACACCGGGAATCTCCAGAAAGCTGGTGGGATAGTTCGCAACTTCCCCCATCAAAAGGATAGCATGCGTACGGAGATAGTTTGCTGCCAGTACATCCAAAAGCCCAAACCAAACCACCGGATCGGCATTCCGAGCGGCATCACTTAAATCCCACCGCTGATCATAGCCCCGAAATCGGATATGGACGCAGATCCAGCGGGTTTTGCCGGTAACCCGCCGGATCATTTCACTGGTCTGCTTGGCAACAGACAAGGGGGCCTGCAGGAATGGGATTTGACCATTTTTTTGGTAAAAGTCGTTCAGTTTTTTATGACTCGCCACATGCTGCTCAAAGAATCTTGTCTGATCTTTGATGTTGATCACATTCGGGCTTCCCAGTTTTAGTTTTTTTAAATCCCTCATGTAATCCGTTCTTACATGCTCGCGAAAGGTTCGCCCCTCCTCCCCTGCCACCCTAAGTCCGAGTGGATTAAACAGAAAAGCTTCAGGCAATTCTCCTAGATATTTCTTCCCTTTACCCGGCTTGATGAAGGGTTGCATGGGGTGAGGAAGCTTAAGCTGACACTGGTAGCGTATCTCCTTGGGTTGCCAGTGGGCCTCTTTCGCCTGGACGGTTTGATGAACCGACCAAGTTAGGATATCCCCCAGACTGAAAGGTAGATACTGAAAATCGTAAATCATGAGGGTGGGTATGGGTTTGTTCTCGAGAGGTAACTTGGTTATATTATGACAGAAACATGGGTCGTATTCCAAAACTTTTGCCGGCACCCTTACAACGTTTTCTGCAACGCCGACGTCTGAAAAGGAAGCTTGCCCAAACACCCTACTCCCGCTCTGCCGTAGGGGAGTTGCTGGCAGAATTAGCCAGCCACCCACGCTTTTTGCCCACTCCCCAAAGACCCTCTCTTCTTTTATACGCCACCATCTTTCCCCGTCTTTCCTGTTCCTTCAATCTTGTGGAATACCGGGCTCTCCTGGATCACTTCCCCGGCAGCTTATGCTACACCACAGGCACGGACTTTCACACAGGCTCGGACCGGCCGACCTTCGAGGGGATTTTAAGGGATTATTCCGCGCTTTACCCCCACCATGCCAAACGGATTCGGAAAATGGATTTCTCCACTTCCTTCTCCGCGTCTCTTTTTTACACCATCTTCCTAAGCAATATTCATGACTGTCTTCCGCTTTTGGAGGGAACCCGGACCCCTTTTGTTTTTCGGCTTTATCTCGGGGGTGAGTGGTGCGTCGGGAACGAGGATTCCGACCGGATGCTGGACCGAGTGCTCCGTAGCCCCCAGTTTCGACACGTCATCACCGTTGACCCCGCCACGGAACGCTATGTCAGGGAGAAATGGAAATTGGGTTCCGATCAGCTCAGCTATCTCCCCGGATGGATGGTCGATACCACGACTCTTTATTCCGCCGGCGCGCATCGTCCCAAGGAACCATCCCATCAGATTTGTTTTGTCGGGATGAAATCCGCCCCAGGAGGGAAAAACAAGGGATTCGATGTGTTCGTGGAGGTGGCCAAACAATTGGCCAAGAAGTTTCCGGCCATGATTTTCCATGTGGTGGGATCCTGCGGTCCAGAGGACGCCGATGTCACCGAACTGGGCCCGCGCATCGTTTTTCACGGGGTCCAAAATCAGGATTTCTTCCCGCGGTTTTACCCAAACATGGACTTGATCCTTTCCCCCAATCTGCCGAACTCCCTCGCCCCCGGCCATTTGGAGGGAGCCCCCAACGTGACCAACGTGGAGGCGGCCCTCTGCGGTTGCCTCGTTGTCATGACCGATCAATCACGCTTGAACGTTCTTTTTGAACCAGACCGACATCTCTTGGTGGTTCCTCACGACGCCCAGGCCATCACCCATCGGTTGGAATCCCTTTACAACAACCCCCATCAGCTCCTCAGATTGGCTGCCGAAGGTCGTGAACGATTCCGCGAGGTTTGTGATTCGAATCGGATCTTACAACCGCTTTTTGAGCGGATCTCTCAATATCTTCCCAAGCCTGCCTAGCTTTTTGCCGGAAGGTTTCGCAGGATTCCCTCCAGACATCGAATCACGTAACCACACTCTTTTTTGCTCAAGGCAGGGTAGAACGGCAGGGACAGAACCCTTTCCCCCAGTTTTTCGGCCACGGAGAAGGAGGCCTTGGCCCACCGAATTTGACCCCGAAAATAGGATAGAAGATGCACGGGGCGGTAGTTAACCGTTGTCTCCACGCCCTTTTCCCGGAGTTTTTGCATAATGGTCCCACGATGCGGGGCAGGCACCAAAATCGGATAGAGATGATGGGCGTGAACACTGCGCGGGACTGCGGGGAATAATTCTATCCCGGGAATCTCTTGAAGCCCCCGTTTGTACCAGCGGGCCCGCTCTCGGCGAAGCGCCGCATTCTTCTGGATTTTTCCAAGCTGCGGAAGCAAAAGAGCCGCATGAAGATTATCCATGTTGTATTTCCATCCGAAGATCTCCACGTCCCAAGGTTGAAACCCCTCCTTTTCCCGGTCGTAAGATGTCTTGGTCATTCCGTGGAGCCGCAGAAGTCGGAGTTTTTTGGACAGGGATGGGTCGCGAAAGGAGACGGCTCCTCCTTCCCCGCATGCCAGGTTCTTGGTCGCAAAAAAGGAAAAGCAGACCGCATCGGACAATTCTCCTGGTCGAATGCCGTCCCGGGATCCCTCCACACAGTGCGCTGCATCTTCCACCACTTTCAGCCGATGCTTTCTGGCAATTCGCTCAATGGCCCGCATGTCGGCCATCTGGCCGTACAAGTGAACCGGCAGAATGGCCTTCGTTCGACGGGTGATCGCCGCCTCGATCAAGGAAGCATCAAGATTTCCCGTCTTGGGTTCCACGTCCACAAAGACCGGAGTGGCGCCTGCCTGGAGAATGGCCAGGGCCGAGGCCACAAAGGTAAAAGGCGTGGTGATCACCTCGTCCCCAGGACCCACCCC
>RGGS01000110.1 GCA_010024525.1 Verrucomicrobiota bacterium
AGCACGATGGATCTCATCCGCAAGGAGTCGCCGGTCTTTAAAAAGTATCTCGCCTACACGGAGGAGTTCAACGTCCGGGATGAGATCGTGGTGGTGCTAAAAAGCGACGATCTGAAGGCGAGTCGGGCCGCTGCCGACGCCTTGGCGGGGAGGCTGAAGAAAGAGTCCGGAATCGACCGAATCTACTACCGACATGATTTTTCGCCGATGGCGGATCGCCTCCTTTTGCTGGCGGACGGGGAGCAGTTGACCGGTATCCGGCATCAGATGGAGGAGTTGGCTGCCCTTGTCAAAGGCAACAAGCAGGCGCTCAATTTGAATGGAATTCTGGGGGAAGCCTCGGCGAAGTTTAACGATCCCTATCTTCGGAAATCCTCCAACTGGCAGGAGTTCATTCCCTTTATTGAGGAGTTTGTCCGAAATCTGAAACGTTTGGCCCATGATCTGGACACTCCGATCAATGGAACAGAGGGAAAAGCCAGTTTGGGGGAACTGTCGGAATTTGAGACCGATTTGCTGAAGAATGAATATCTCAGTCTGGGGGAGGATGGAAAGACCATCATCATGCTTTTACGGCCTTCCAAGGAGGAGGAAAACAGTGCCACGCCTTTCACCGGGGTCATTCACCGCGTTCGGCAACTGGTGAACGAGGAGAAGAAAAATCATCTGAACGTGTCCATGGGCGTGACCGGAGAGCCGGTCCTGTTGGACGACGAACTGCGACAGAGTGAGGACGACATGAAGATCGCCACCGTCATCACCCTCGCCCTGATCACCATTATGTTTTTCTTTGCCTACGGGGAGTTTTCGCGTCCCTTGCTGGCTTTGGCCGCCCTGCTCGCCAGCGTGGTGATCACCCTTGGGCTGACCACGGTGACCATTGGTCACCTGAATATCATTTCGCAGGCTTTTATCGTCATGATTCTCGGTTTGGGAATCGATTTTGGGATTCAATTCATCGGCCGATACGAAGAGGAGATGAGTTTGGGGAAAAGTGCCGCCGAGGCCGTGGAAATTACCACGGTCACCACAGGGAAAGCGCTGTTGACCGGCGGTGGGACCACAGCGGTTGCCTTTTATGCCATGTGCTTTAATGATTTTATCGGACTGACCGAGCTTGGTTGGATTGCCGGCACTGGTGTGCTGCTGGCTTTGGCCGCCAGTCTGACCCTCTTGCCGGCCCTGCTTCTATGGCGTGATCGGAAAGGGAATGTTAAAGTCGGAAAACTGCTGAAGTTCGGGTACGGACTCAGCCTGGACCGGACGATCACGGCCCACCCGTACATGGTGTTGATCGTCGCGGCAGGCTTGAGTTTTCTTGCCTGGAAAAAAGCGACCCAAGTTACCTTCGATCACAATCTTCTGCATTTGCAGAACCCCAAAATGGAGTCGGTTCGTCTGACCCGCGAGTTGCTGGACACAGGCAAGGGGTCGGTGATTTATGGGGTGGTGGTGGCCCAAGATGTGCAGGAAGCAGACTTGTTGGCGGATAAACTTCGGCAGTTACCCACGGTGAGCAAGGTTCGGACCCTCGGTGATCTGGTTCCACGTGACCAAAAGAAGAGGATGGAGGAGGTGTCCAAAATTTCCAAAATTGCGGGGGAGATATCCCTGGGGGGCGGAGCCGTCCAGACCGTGGATGTGGCCAAGGCCAAGAAGGATCTGGAGTTTCTGTTGGAATCATCCCAAGAGGGGGCCAAGCAGGCAAAACAGTACATCGGGCTTTCCGGTCGTGCTCGGCAGGCGGTGGAGACTTTTGAAAAGCTCATCCCACCCTTGGAGCGCGCGGTGGCCATTTTGGACAAACTTCCGGTGGAGGAGGCGAAAAAGAGGCTGGAGCGGCATCAGGTCAAACTGGTGGGGTCCATTGCCCAGAACCTGAACTGGCTCAAAACCCAGCGCGGGGATCGGCCCCTGACCGTCAACGACCTGCCGCCCCAACTGAAGGACCGTTACCTGTCCAAGAACGGCAAGATTCTCCTCGAGGTCGAGCCTTCGGTGGATATCTGGGAAAGAAAACCCAACGAGCAGTTTGTTCATGATTTGGAGACCGTTGCCACCACCGCCACGGGAACCCCGGTGATGAACCTTGAGTATATCGATCTGCTGAAAAGCAGTTATATCGAAGCTTTGCTTTATGCGATCGGGATCATTGTGGTGATGATCTTTCTATTGTTTTGGAGGATTCAGGATTTATTGCTCACTTTGCTTCCCTTGGGGATCGGCGTGTTATGGATGTTTGGTCTTCTGGGGCTTTTCAAGATCCAGCTCGATCCGGCCAACATCGTGACCCTCCCGATGATCCACGGAATCGGTGTGGCCTATGGGGTGTATGTGATGGATCGGTATCGTGAGGAAAAGAAGATCCGCATCTTTGAGTCCAGCACCGGCAAGGCGGTTATCCTGTCCGCTTTAACGACCCTTTTTGGCTTCGGCTCGATGCTGGTCGGTCAGTATCGCGGACTCGTCACGCTCGGCTTGGTGATGTGTATCGGGATTCTCTGCACCCTCACCACCTCGATGATCGTTCTGCCTCAGATCTTGGCGCTGATGGATCGGGCCACTGGGGAAGACGAGAACGACCCTGTTCCCTGATCAGAAACGGAATTGATAAGGTTTTAAGCGGCTTGCGAGTTCCTGCAAAACCCGCTTCTCTTCCGCGGCATCCTTGGCGGAAAAAGTCACACTAAAACGGACGCAGGCCCCGGCCTCGTCCCACGGAACCGTGGAGACCAGTTGTTCCTCAATGAGCCATTTTGAAAAGGCCTCACCGTTGGGAAAGGTGACTTCTTTGTCGCCAGAGGCGGACTTCGGGGCCTGGGTGTAGAGAAAAAAGGAGCCGGCTGGCTTCTCGGCAGGAAACCCGGCAGCTTTCAGGATTCGGACCAAGCCATCCATCCGTCTGCTGTATTTGGCGGAGGTTTCGCGAGTGATCTGGGGGTTTTCCAGAGCCGTGGCGCAGGCATGTTGGATCGCGAGGAACTGCCCGGAATCGGTGTTGTCCTTCACATCGGCATAGGCCTTCACCAGAAGGGGATGCCCCACGACAAAGCCGCACCGCCATCCGGTCATATTAAAGGCCTTGCTCACGCTGTGCAGCTCCAGTCCAACTTCTTTGGCGCCCGGAATGGAGAGAAAGCTGAGGGGTTGGCCTTCGAATATCAGGGCGGTGTAGGCCGCATCATGGATCACCACGATCTCCTCCTTCTTGGCGAATTCGACCACTTGGCGGAAAAAATCGGGATTGGCGGAGGCGCCGGTCGGATTATTGGGATAGTTGAGGACGAGAACCTTGGTCTTATCCAGAACCTCACGGGGAATGGTATCCAAGCGGGGAAGAAATCGGTTTTCCCTGGTGAGGGGGAGCGCGTGGACTTTTCCACCATAGTAGGTGGCATGGGTCCCGAAAACGGGGTAGCCCGGGGTGGTCATGAGTACGACATCGCCCGGATCGATCAGGGCTGCGGGAAGGATGGAGAGCGCTGCCTTGCTGCCGATGGAATGGACGATTTCCGTTTCTGGATCGGCGGTAACACCGAAGACTTCCTTCATGTAACGGGCGGCGGCGGTCTTGAGACGCTGTCCGCCGTTGTCGGCGTAACCGCGGTTGGTCGGTAGGGAAGCTTCCAGGGCGAGGGATTCGACAACTTTGGGATCGGCCATGGAGTCAGGCTCTCCCACACCGAAATCGAGCAACTCTTTCCCGGGGTGGGCGGCTAAGGCCGCACGCTTGGCCCTCTTGATGCGTTCGAACTTGTAAATGGGGGCTTCCTTAAGGCCGTAGCCCGGACCGCCGATTCTTTGGGCGAAGAGATTGTGGAGGTAGGTGGACATTTTGTAAGCTCCGTAAGCTGTGAAGATTATGACAAAACCCGCGGGAATGCAAAAGGCTAGCCTCCAGTGGCGCAGGAGCGGCAAGAGGGTGGTCTTAGTTCCGACCATGGGTGCCTTGCACGAGGGGCATGCAGCCCTGATCCGTCGGGCCAAGCAACTGGGGGATCGGGTGGTGGTCAGTAGCTACGTCAACCCGACCCAATTCAACCAGAACAAGGATTACCGGAGGTATCCCAAGCGACCCTCCCAGGATGCTAAAATAGCCAAGGCGGCGGGAGCCGATGTTCTTTTTCGGCCTGCCCAACTCTACGCGCCCGACGCCTCAACCTGGGTGGTGGAGATGGACCAGTCCAAGGGGCGGTGCGGGAAACATCGGCCGAACCATTTCCGAGGAGTGGCCACCGTGGTGACGAAACTGTTTGGAATCTTGCAGCCCGATGTGGCGGTTTTTGGAGAAAAGGACCTGCAGCAGTGTGAGGTGGTGGAGCGCTTGGCGCGGGATCTTTTCCTGCCGATCCGGGTCGTCCGACACCCGACCGTGAGAGAAAAGGACGGATTGGCGATGAGCTCGAGAAATCTTCGGCTGAATCCCCATCAAAGGGAATTGGCCGGATTTTGGGCTCTTTCCGTTCGTGCGGCGGCCCGAAAAGGGGCGGCAGGTGCGAGGGCTCACCTGAAAAAACTTCTCCGTCGGCTCAAGGGAGTGAGGCTGGAGTACGTTGAGGTGACGGGTGGCTATCTTTGTGCCGCCGCCTGGGTCGGCCCGGTCCGGCTGATTGATAACCGGAAATGTGGAATGAAGTGATGACGCGCTGGGTGGTCATCTGGTTTCTGGCGGTGGCGACGGTCACGGCCGAGGAGAATTGGCAGACGGTGAGGGTGGGGAGGTTGGAATATGTCACTCTCGATTCCTTCGCCAAGTTCTACGGCTTTCAGAAACCGGCGGAAATCCCCTCGGGACGTCCTTTCGAACTGACATCCCCCTCCGGAGTTTTGGCCCTGACGGTTGATAGCCGGGAAATGAAATGGAAAGGGGCGCGTTACTGGCTGAATCATTCGATTCGGCAACAGGATGAGGTGACGTTGGTCTCCCGTTTGGATCTGGGAAAAACGTTTGAGCCTCTCTTGCGACCGAATGTGGAAAGCCCCAAACGTCCGGTGCAAGGGGTGGTGGTGGATCCTGGTCATGGAGGAGGAGACGAGGGGACGCGGGCGGCCCGGGGATTGAGCGAAAAGACGGCGAATCTTGATGTGGCCAAGCGTCTGGTCAGGCTGCTCGACGATGCGGGGGTTCCCT
>RGGS01000012.1 GCA_010024525.1 Verrucomicrobiota bacterium
TTCAAATCCCGGCGGCCCGATGAACTAAAAGTCTCTCTTACCTCTTCAGACTGACCTTTTTCCCGATTTGGGTGGGGGGCATCGGAAATGCAGTCCGCCACGAATCAGCGATCAGTTAAGCGGTTCGTAGGATGCGTCTTGTTTGACCTACTGATCATTGTTTTTGTCACTGCAATTGCCGCAAGACTGATCGATAGCGTGATCCAGAGCGAACAGGGTGCAAAGGCGACGCTGACCAACAGCGTGCACAGGGCAAGTGCAGACAGAAAGAGTATAGCGCCCGATCCTACAAGTACTGCAATGCCCTTAGATTGCCATGGGCGACTCCAGATCGTGAAGATGATGGGCAGGGAAAGAAGGATGCCGAAGGTGAAATGAGATATGGGGCGAGTCCAGAGCCAAACAAGTGGCGAAACGGCTACATGAAAGGCGCTGTCGATTTCCTTCAATCCTGCGGCGTCGAATCGCCATACCTGCGAAGCGAATAGACTGAACGGAGTGCGGAATTGAAAGGCGTGGAACGCATTGTTCCTTAATGACACAATGGATGTGTTCCACTCGTAGCCTGTGGATGCAACGAGGTTCGTGCCGGAATATGCAGCGAACCTGATGGGGTCGCTGAACACTATCCCGTCAACATACCCCTCTCGAATCTCAACACGACCTTTTGGAGTGTCTATAAATCCGATTGTGTCCTCATACGGCGGATGAGCGTGCGCCGAAGAGCAGGCAAAGAAGAGA
Organism: Verrucomicrobiota bacterium; assembly: GCA_010024525.1. GTDB lineage: Bacteria > Verrucomicrobiota > Verrucomicrobiia > Methylacidiphilales > Verrucolacustridaceae > Verrucolacustris. The sequence goes on from RGGS01000012.1 coordinate 742, forward strand.
AGCATGGTCCACAGCGCCATATTCTCATTGGCCGAACGCATACTCACCGACTTCGATATTACGCACAAATCCTCAAAATAACCGCTAAAAATTCCGTAGTCCCCGATTCCCGTAGTGAACTGGATTCGGGGTTAGGTTAATACCATCAGAAGGCGTAAAAAATAATGAAGCTGGCAACGACAAGTATCGAGTACATGCCAAACCTTTTTGTCTGCGAGAGTTGACGTGTTGAACGGAAATATACGAATGAGGTAAATGCAAAAATGCCAGCAAATACGCCAAGATAGGGCGCTTTGAACATGAAAGTATTATATTCAGCATGTTTGTCAGCTGGAGAAATCCAAGGTTTGAGCAAAAGACCCCGTCCGATTACGATTTCCACAGGATCACCAATATTGGTACGCGCTGCGCGTTCGGTGAGGACCGGAATGCGAACCTCCTGTCGTAGGATTGAATTTCGCCCAGTAAGGAAATCGACACGGAATGGTTGATAGTAAACACCCTTGCCCGTGACAATAACTGCTTCGTTTTCAAGCCCACTTATATCTGAAAAGCGGTTAAATTCCGTGAGAGTATATCTCGTAACTGCGACAAACAAAAACATGCACAAGAATGGAATAATCTTCTTCATTCTTTCAAAAATATTTTATACGACAGTTCGTTAATATTGAGTTTCATGACTGGTCTTTTCGCAGATGAAACACGCAAATTCACCTTCTCCGACATTAAGCACGAATCCTCAAAACAACCGCTAAAATTTCCCGAGTCCCCGATTCCCGTAGCGAATAGGAATCGGGGCACAGGGGAGATAACTCGTTCGCAGCGAACAGACCTGAGTTCGCACAGTTCATGGCGAATGGGAAATCTGGGGTTGGCCCCCTCGGACCTGCCCCCGCCCATTCGTGCTAGTCGCTCCGCGACGGATTGGCTTTCCGCTTACGCGGGGGAATTCAAATCCCGTTGGGTGCATTGCGCATGTGCGTAAGCACCCAGGTTCCCCAACCCGGAGGGGACACTGCAAAGCGGAGAGGCGGGTTTGTGGGCCGCAAATCCCGGCGGCCCGATGAATTTAAAGCCTTTTTTACCTCTTCAGACTGACTCCTTTCCCGATTTGGTTGGGGAGCACCGGAAATGCAGTCCGCTAAGAATCAGCGAAACAGATCGGAATGTGTGCCAGTGCGTTCCAAGCGCAGATGATCGGGAGAGGCGGTATAAATCAATATCCAATCAGGCTCGATGTGGAGATCACGGGATCCCACGAATTCTCCATGGAGGGGATGATCCTTGTAGGAAGGTGGTAGAGGAGCGGCTTCGATTAAGAGATCAATAACCTTCTTAAGTTTGGAGAGGTCTTTACCTCTCTTCTTGGCTCTTTTGACGTCCTTCTTAAATGCAGTGGTGCTACTGACCGATCTCACAGGCCAAGATCACGATAAAGATCCTTCTTCGATGCATAGTGCTTCACGCCTTTGCCTTTACGACTGTCCCGAAGAACCTTGGCCGTTTCAGCGTTGGGAAGTTCAACTTGAAAGGGAAGACCTCTACGAAGTTGGATTTGATGGAAGAGGAGCTGGATCGCATCGGAAGCGGTCATCCCCAAAGAGGAAAGGATTCGTTCCGCCTGAGTTTTGACGGTGGGCGTGATCCGGGCTCGGATGGTGGTGGTTTTCAACATACCTTAAATGTGGCGCATTTGTAGCTACAAGCAAGAAGTTGTTTTGCCATACCAATATTTTGGCTGCCTACCGCCGGTAAGTGGCCGGGCTGATGGGATATGGGCCTTGCAGCTGGAATAGGTGGAAGGGGACAAGTGGAAGACGGAAAAACCATAAGCCGGTCAGGCTCGTTCCACTTTCCACCTCCCGCCTTCCATCAAGGAGCGTCAGGGATGTAAAGCACTGCAGGGAAGTATGTTAAAGAGAGAATGGAAGGTCGGAGGATGGGAAATGCTGTGTAAAAGCGAAGCGTAAAAAGCCCCTATTAAATTTAGGGAAAAGCATTAAGCTAATCGAGTGAAACAGGTTCTGTGTCTTTTGGCTGTTCTGGTAAGTCCACATCCCATATTTGCCACCAACACCTTTTTTGCGGGGGCTCGTCCTGGCGCCACAACGTTTTATTGGGAAGGCGAAGCCAATTTCGCCGCAAATATGGTTTTCAAGTGCCAGGTGGACCTGCCGGGAACTTATTTTTCAGTCAACACCCTTGGTGGGACTTGGGACATTTACGCTGAGCTTGGAATCATAGGAAGGGGAGCTTTGCCATCACCTGAAGGCCTCACGGTTCGAGACATGACAATCTCACTTGAGAATGAAACGGGAAATCTGATTTTTGATCGGCTGGTTTCCCTCAATACAGTTTGGCCGGGAGGTGAAGATGGAATCATATTCAGCACTCCAATTACGGGCCAAGGCACATTCACGGCAATCAGCTTCACCTTGGGATTTGTTAGTGTGCCTCCAAGTACGGTCGGAGCAACCGTGAATCCTTTATGGGGATCTTCATATGTAAGTTCTGGTTTTGGAATCAATGGTTATGATGGGCTTGGAAATCCTGGCTACATGACCGTTGTCCCCGAACCCTCCGCTTTTTCGCTTCTCGCCGTTGGTTTAGGCGTGGTCCTGCGCCGCCGGCGCAGGACAGTTTAAGTTTTAAGATTAAGTTTAAGTAAGCTTCTCGTTATCAGCTTCCGGTTACTTCATCTTAATCTTTCCACTTCAACTCAAACGAAGCGCCTGTCCCCAACCAATCCGCTACCCAATCTACAGATCTTCTGTGTCTCCACAGTGAATGTGGGATTCGGAGCGTTGCTGCGCAAAGAGGGTGCGGTGAGTTGTTCCATCTGAGGAGAGTTGCGGTGAAGGGGAGGCCTGACGGCCCGATTAGGATGAAGATTAAGACTAAGACGGTTTAGGGCTGTCACGTCACAAGTGCGCTTCATCTTCAACTTTCCACTTCATCGAGCGCGATATGCCCCGGCCCTGATTCGCTCCTAATCCGCTGTGCGGAGGAGCTTCGCAGGGCAAGCGGCCCGATGAACCTGACGGCTGGTGGAAGGGGGCAGGTGGGAAGTGGGAAAAAAAATAAGCTAAACCAAGCCTTCCACTTTCAGCCTTTTGCCTTCCGCAAAAGCAAGCATCTGGGGTGTAAAGCCCTGGAGGGTATGGCGTTAAAGTGGGTATCGGGTGAGACGGGAGAATCGAAAAGCGCTTTGAAAACTCGAGGCAGGAAAAGGGGTAGATTTTTAGATTTGGATGAGTAGGTTTTTAACAATGGGCTTCAGTCTAAATTACCTCTATGCCGCGATGTTATGCTTCGGCCTTTTTTTAGGGGCGGAGACATCTCGTGCAGCCCTAATTTCCGTTTATGAGTTTAACAACACCACCACCGATTCTGTCCGTGGTGCTGCTGGTGTTGGAACTTTTGTGGGGACCACAAGCTACGTGCCCGGAATGATTGGAAATGGTCTGGCTTTCAACGGATCCAGCTATTTGGTGGCGCCAGTGGTGGGAGGTGGGTTGAGTGCCTTAAGCATTTCCGCTTGGGTGAAATTCAACAGCAACACTTCATGGGCTACGATCGTAAAAAACTGGGGTGAATCATCCTCCGGCGCTTTTCATCTGGGGTTGGATAATGCCACCGGCAAGATTAGCGATTATATTACCAGTTCCGGAGGCACCCTCACGGCCACCGATTCTTCGACGATTACGACCGGTCAGTGGTACCACGTGGTGACCACGTTCAACGGATCCGCAAATCGGCATACCCTTTACGTCAATGGGGTCAGTAAAGCCTCGGTCTCCGCATCCGGCACCCTGACCGCCCTGGGCACCAAAATGTCCATGGGCGCCAAGCTCAATGATTCCCAAAATAGCCCTGCGACCGTAAACACAGGTTACCTCAACGGGGTGCTCGACGATGTAAGCTTCTATAATGAAGAGCTATCCGCAGCTCAGATCAGCTCTCTTTACAATAATGGCTTGAGCGGTATTGGAGCTGTCCCCGAACCTTCCGCCCCCTCGCTTCTCGCCGTTGGTTTAGGCGGGTGGGCGATTCTTCGGCGTCGTCAAAGGACTTTTTAAAATAGGTTAAAGCATATCTTTAAATTCTTTTTATCGTCGGTCTTGGTTCTTTTTCTAGTGGCTGCGGGTCGAGCTCAGCCGCCTAACCTTGTCGCGAACGGGAGTTTTGAGGCGGATGTCATGGGCCAAACCGATCCGGATGGTAAAGGCGGTTATTTGAGTCCTGTTTATCGCTACGTGCCCGATGATCAGGCAACTATCACCGGGTGGACTTTTAGTTCAACCGGGCTTGGGGAAAACAGTTATTTGTCGAAAGATGAAAACTACGGCCCCATGGCAGACGGGAATTATGGTCTCCGCCTGAATGTCGGGGACAGTATTTCGCAATCCTTGCTCCTTTCCCAAGGGGGGAATTACTCTTTAAGTTTCAACGTCGATCGTTGGCAGGTTGCTCACAATCTAATTTTTATGGATTTCGGCTCGGGCCGAACCCTGGTGGATGGATCCTCGGTGGCATATAACTTTAATTTTAATGTCGCCGCCAACTCCAATCTGGTTTTGTCCTTCGGATTTGTGGCAGATCCCAATGCGGATCCATCGAATGCCTCTGACGAAGACCTGGGCGGATCGGGAGTCATGTTGGACAATATCCGGCTCACATCGAGCGCATCCGTCCCCGAACCTTCTGCTCTTTCGCTTCTCGCCGTTGGTTTAGGCTTGGTCCTGCGGCGTTGCCGCAGGACAGTTTAAGGATTAAGATTAAGTTTAAGTAAGTTGTCTACTTGGTAGCTGTCAGATTTCTTCAACTTCATCTTTCCACTTCATCGGGCGCGAAGCGTCCCGGCGGTCTGTTGGGAATTCTGTTCAGCGAACCGAATTCAACGATCGAATTGAATCCTCGTTGGCGCCTGACCCCGACAAATCCGCGGTGCGGGCTTGGACGGTGCGGTAAACTCGATCCCCGACGACCGAGGTATTGATAATTACCAAGGGGGCGTGGGGCTGCACGAGGCCTTGCGCAAGCAGATCCGCGATGACTTCCTGAATCATAGTTTCCCGCTCGGTTCGATCAAAGGGGAGGCAACGGGCGCGAACACCATAGTGGAGGGCAAGTTGCCGTGCGAGCGAAGGAGTCGGGGTAAAGGCATAGATAGGGGAGACGCGGGGACGGAGGGCGGCGGCGACGCGGGCCATCCGACCGGAGCGGGTGAAGAGAAGGATGCCCTGGGCCCCGAGTTGGTTGGCCAGATGGACGCCTGAGGAAACGATGCCATCCGCTTCGCCTTCGGGGTGAATTTCTTTTTCGTATCCGATGGATCCAGAGCGTTCGATCCGGCGGGCGACCCGATCCATGACTTCAAGGCACGCGCGGGGATAGTTTCCGGTGGCGGTTTCACCTGACAGCATGATGGCGTCCGTTCCCTCAAAGACCGCATTCGAGACATCGGTAATTTCCGCCCGGGTGGGGAGGGGGTTGGAGATCATGCTTTCGAGCATGTGGGTGGCGACGATCACGGGTTTCATGGAGGCAATGCACTGTTTGACAATCCGACGCTGGATGATGGGCAGTTCCTCGTACGGGCACTCCACCCCAAGGTCGCCCCGGGCCACCATGATGGCATCGGCGGCAGAGATGATGCCGAGGATGTTCTTCACCGCGAGTTGGTCCTCGATCTTGGCGATGATTTTGACCTCTTGGCCCTGATGACGGTCGAGAAAAGAGCGAAGGGCCATGACGTCATCCGGGTCACGAACGAAAGAAAGTGCCACCCAATCAATTCCCGCTTTGAGCCCGACCAGGAGGTCGGCGGAATCTTTTTCGGTGATGGCGGGCAGATTCACCCGGATGCCGGGCAGATTGATGTGACGACGGTCGCCCAGAGTGCCTGCGGTTAAAACGCGACAGTGCAGGGAGGTGCTGTCTTTTCTGACGACTTCGAGATGAATGACGCCGTTGTCCACCAGGAGTTTCTGCCCCGGGGCAAGATCGTGAACGAGGTCGGGGTAGTTGACGGGAATGGCAGGAGCGGGGGCCCGGGGATCGATCGAGAGGATCAGTTCGTCACCGACCGAAAGTGGACGGGGTTTTCCGATGGTGCCGGTACGAATGGCCGGACCCTGGGTGTCGAGAAGGAGAGCCAATTCCTGGCCCCGGTTGGAGGCGAGAGAGCGAATCTTTGGGACGACTTGGCGGACAAAGTCGTGGGAGGCGTGGGACATGTTGAGCCGAAAGATCTCGGCTCCGCCATCCATCAGTTCGGAAAGGGCGTCGGTATCGGTATGTTTCGGACCGAGGGTGGCGATGAGTTTTGTGCGGCGAACGCGGGGATTTTTGGGGCCCAAAGGAGCGGAAGGGTGGCCGAGATCCATGGGATGAAACATAGAGAAAAGGGGCTCGTCATGAAAGAAGTTGGTTCGAATCCTTCGTCTCCATGGAATTTCAATAAGAACAAAAAATAACAAACGAGTGCTCCCTGTTCCCCGCGAGGGTGCGTGGCGTCACCTGCCACGGCAGGTGGTTTTGCCTAAACGTTTCATTCGCAACGGGAGAGCGAGGGATTCATAAAAAACCCGTGAGCTCGAGGGATCCAAGGTTTGTCGCTTTGCATTGGGGAGGTTTGCTGGATCGCGAAAGTCATTCGGTTCTGGCCTCGTGGGCGGAACCATCCCGAGGATGGTGGGCCTGAGGAATCTAGTGAGGTTTGACTCAGAGGGGTGCGGTAGCAGAGTAGGAGAGGTGAAGTTACCGATCAAAATAGTCCCATGGGCTGGAACGGCGGGTGTGGCTTTGGCCGTTGGCTTTGGTTTGGGCAGGGTTACGGCTCCGACAAGCATTCGTCCTAGCAGCATTGAGGAAGGGGCGAAAGCGGAGGGGATGGAGTCCCAGGAGTCTCGGTCCACCGATGAAAACATTCAGGAAAGTGCGGTCGCGGGGCGCCCAGGGTCTTCCCTGGACCTGCTCCGGCAAACGCTGGGAATGGGCAACCCAAAGACGCGGGATCGGGAGATGGAAAATGCCCTGAGCCGGGCTTCGCTTGAGGAGGTAAAAAAAGCCCTCGAGTGGGCCTCCGCTTTGCCGGAAGGCGCCGCCAAACGCGCATTGATGGGCAAGATCATGGAACGGTGGGGGCAGTTGGACGGGGTGAATGCAGCGGCTTACGGGGAGAAAGTTTTTGCCGAGACGGGGAACCCGCAATTGCTCAAGGACGCCATCCGCGGTTGGGGTCAGACCGATCCGGGCGGATCCATTCAGTACACCCAGTCGATGGCGGTAAGTGACGGTGTGAAAAGGGACATTGCGAGGGATCTTTTCCGGGATTGGGCGGACCGAAGTCCACAGGCGGCGGCGGCTTATGCGGCGGCGAACGCAATCGACGTGGGCCGGGGTGGGGTGATGTCACTGATTGCAGATCGGTGGTCGAAACAGGATCCGCAGGCGGCGGCGAATTGGATGATGACGCTGCCGCAGGGAAGGGATCAGCAACGGGCCTTGGACCAGCTGGTCCAGAACTGGTCGGATCTGAATCTACAGGCGGCGGCGGATTTTGTGACCCGCCAGCCGGCGGGAGCGAACAAGGATGTGATGGTGGGGACGCTGGCGCGGGAGGTGGCCAAACAGGACACGGCAGCGGCCTTGCAATGGGCTTCAACCCTGAGTGATCCGAACATGCAATCGAGAACGGCTTTGTCCTTCATAATTTTGGGCCCTAGATTTTCTGCGGGCAGACAGGTTCGGCGGGTTGCCCCTGAGGCGAGTGCTTAGATAATATTTTTCGGAAGCAAGGGCATCAGCTTCTTCACCTCCTGCACCTTGTTCTTGGGGCAGACAAGGAGGGCATCGGGAGTGTCCACCACCACGAGATTTTCCGTGCCTAGCAGAGCGATGGGGCGTCCGCCTTCGGCCAAGGCGAGGGTATGGCGGCTATCCAGGGAGAAAACCTGACCACGTAACGTGTTGCCTTGCGGGTCGGTGGGTAAATGAGCGGGCAGGGCAGTCCAGGAGCCCACATCGTCCCAGGGGAACAGGGCCTTGAGCGCAAGAACGGATCTGGCTCCTTCCATGAGGGCGTAATCGACCGAGATTTTGGGCAGTTTGGGAAACTCCCGCTTGAGGTAAGAGGAATAAGAACCGCGCTTGGGAAATTTTTCGATGAAGCGGGCCAAGGCGGGCTGTTGGCGGCGGGCCTCGGCGAGAAAGGTGGAGGCTTGCCAGACAAAGATGCCGGCGTTCCAAGCGTACTGACCGGATTTCAAATAGGTCTTGGCCTTGGCCAAGGAGGGTTTTTCCACAAAGCGACGAACCTGAAAAAAGGGTCCGCCTTTCACCCCGGGCAGAATCTTGGCCCCCAAATGCAGGTAGCCAAAACCGGTAGCGGGATAAGAAGGCTTGATGCCTAACGTGATAAACGAAGCAGAGCCCGAGGCAGCCCGGGCGGCGGCCGCCAGTTGAGCTCGAAAAACAGAGGGTTTGCCGATCACTGCATCGGCCGGGAGCAGGGCCAGCACGGCATCCGGATGACGGCGGAGGGCGAGGGCGGTGGCCAGGGCGGCGGCAGGGGCCGTGTCGCGTTTGGCGGGTTCGGGAATGAGAGAACTTTGGGGGAAGCGGCGCAGGGCGCGACGCACCCCGGAGACCTGCTCGTGATTGGTGAGAATGAGAAGGTGGGAGGGTTGGGTGGCCAAAGGTTGGATGCGCAGCACCGTTTCCTCGAGGAGGGTTTTGGAGGAGACCAGTTTGAGAAGATGCTTGGGTTTGGCTTTACGGCTCAGGGGCCAGAAGCGTTCCCCGCTACCTCCGGCCATGATGAACATCAGAAACGGCGAAGCCATTTATGGAGATTAGGATTAGGATTAAGATTAGGGGAGTTTGAAATTTGTGGCATCGGTGAGGCTGCCCCGACCATGTCAGGGTTGCCCTACCCATTCACCCAAGAATCGGCTAGGATCGGGGAATGGAAGTTCTCACCGCCTTGATCGCCGATTCGGCGAGCGATTATCAGGGAAAACTTTGTGTCTTGGGTTCATTCGACACGATCTGTGCCCGGCAGTACCCGGCAGTCCATCCCCATTGTTCGATCGCCTTGCGGCTGCTGTTTCGGACAGGGGATGAGGGGAAGCATACCATCCAGCTTTCGTTCATCGATCAGGACGGAAAGAAGATGTTGCCCGATGGGGGTCCGAAGATTGAGTTCACCATGGGGGAACCTCCGGCCCAGGCGTTTTTTTGGAGTCAGAACTTTATTTTCAATATTGCGGGATTGAGGTTGCCGGCACCCGGCCAGTACTCGCTGGACGTGGTGTATGACGGGAAGATTGTTTCGAGAATCCCGCTCCAGGGCGTGCAGTTGCAGCAAGCCACGCCTCAAGGATAATCGCTTTGGCCCCGGCGGAGCGGGGCCCTACAGAACGGTTGAGTATCGAATCCTTGAGCCTCTGTAGGGACGCGCTCCGTCGCGTCCAAGGCCCCGGCGGAGCGGGGCCCTACCAGCAATTTGGCGGAGAAAGTTCTAGCTAGGTAGGGCCTGACCTCCGGGCAGGCCTGTTTGAGGCGAGCGGTGGTGAATGCGGCCCGCCGGGACGTCGGGCCCTACCTGGTTACCCCTGGATCAACCTCGCCGGGTTCAGGATTCCGCATCCGTACAACGGATCGAAACCGTCCGGACCGGCATCCGCGGAGGTGCGGCAGAGGTGTTGAATCAGATCCTGCTGGGTGCGGAGAGGAGTTTTGCCTCCCATTTTACGGTGTTTGGCCAGGGCCAGAGCGACCACGCCGGAGACAAAGGGGGTGGCCATGGAAGTGCCGCTAAGAACGGCATAGCCACGGGGCGGATAGCAGGAGGTGATCTCATCGCCCGGAGCCACCACATCAACCTGACGGCCCCGAGAGGAGAATTGGGAAAGACGTTTTCGGCGGTCGATCGAGCCCACCGCCACCATCTCGGGGAAGCCGGCGGGGTAGCCCACGGTGTCGAGATCAGGGCCCTCGTTGCCGGCAGCGGTGACGACAAAGATGCCTTTGGAGATGGCGAGGAGAAGCGCTTGATGAATCTCCTCGTCGGGTTCGGAGCTGCCAAGGCTCATGGAGAGGATGTCAGCTCCCGCGTCTACGGCCCAGCGGATGCCGGCGACAATATCCTGCGAAGTCCCGGCTCCCTCGTCGTTGAGGACCTTGGCCACGATGATCTTGGCTTCCGGGGCGACTCCGACGATGCCGTGGGCGTTGCGACGGGCCGCGATGATGCCGGAGACGTGCGTGCCATGGCCTTGGGCGTCGTAGGCGGCGGAGGGGCTGCGGGTGAAATCGCGGGCCTCGAGGATGGCGGGCTGAAGGTCGGGATGTTCCAGAGCGATGCCGGTATCGAGCACGCCGACCTTGATGCCTTCGCCTTGGGTCTCTTTCCAGAGGGGCGGGACGCCGAAGAGCTTGAGGCCCCAGTCGATGGTCTCGGCGGTGGCCAGCATGACCTTGTCTACTTTGAAGGGAGGTAGACGGTAGATCGGGGAGGGCATGGGCGATTTCATAAGCGGCTGGGGTCAGAGCTCAAACTAAAATTCATGTTTGGTAGGGTCCGACCTCAGGGCGGACCGTGCTGGCCGTTAAGCCCTACCTATGCAGCGGCATTCCAAATTGCGGCCAAGTCGTTGGGTAAACCTATCTCTTGATGAATTTCCTCTGAACCTAGAGAGAATGAGAGTTTAGATGAATGAAGGGCATGCCGACCGATATTCTTATTATTTTCACTATCTTTATCGATATAGTCAATAAAAAACTGGTCATTCTTGCCGTAAATCTTGTCATTAAGCACAGGAAAACCGAGAAATTCAAAGTGAGCGCGTATTTGGTGGAGTCTCCCGGTTTTTGGGGACGCCTCGACTAGGCTTACTTTACCGAAATCCGGGTGGGTTCGTTTTTCCAGGGTTTTGTAATCTGTTTGGGCAGGGTAGGTGCCGGGGATGACGGCTTGGCGGATATAGATACGACTGGGCTGATGTTTGCCCAGCCGGTCGAGGGGTTGATCGACCACGCCTGATGCGGGGGGGCAACCGTGAACCAGGGCGAGGTAGGATTTATGAATCTCCCGGCGTTGCTGCATTTTTCCCAGGAGGGAGGCGTTTTCCTTCCCCCGAGCCACGAGCAGGAGGCCGCTGGTTTCTCGGTCGAGCCGACTGACGAGGGAAAGAAATTCCTCGGGATAGTGGTCGCGAAGCCAGTCGATAAGGGTAAAGGTGCCATCGGGCCGGGTCGGGTGAACCAACCAACCGGCGGGCTTATCCACGATCAGGAAAGAGGGATGATCGAGGATGATGGACGGTTCCATGAGATGGATTTTGAGGAAATGTGGGACACAAGCAAGGGTCGGGAGCCGGATGATTTTTAAGGTGAAGTTGAGGATGAACTTTGGAGTATCATGGCCACCGGTGGTAAGAATTTTTGGACTACAAACCTTAGGTAGGGCGCCCTACCAAAATATCTGGCAAACACCTACCCTGCCGGTTTGTATCGCACCGGTTTTGGGTTAGAAAAAAAATATGACCCCGCGGGAGTTGGCCAAAAAATGTGACCGGATTCTGGACACAAAAAAGTTCCGGGATTATCCGGGAGCGAAGAACGGGTTGCAGGTTTCCCATCGCCGGACGGTGAAAAAAATTGGCTGGGCGGTGGATGCGGATATGGAATCGATTCGAAAAGCGGGGAAGGGAAAGGTGGATTTTCTGATCGTGCATCACGGGCTGTTCTGGGGGAGTTCGGCCTTGGATCGGAAGATTCGGGCAAAACGGATGCGGGAGGCAAAGAGACTGGGGGTGGCTATCTACTCCTCTCATCTCCCTTTGGACGCACATCCGGAGATGGGAAATTCGATCGGGCTGCTGAGGGCTTTAGGTTTGGGTGGGGCCAAGCGAAAACCGTTTGGCGTGGCCATGGGAAGAGCCATCGGGTGGAAGGTGGAAGGGGCCGGGTGGAAGCTGAGGGATTTGGCGAACCGGGTGAGTCGGGTCACGGGAAAAAAGGCGGTGGTTCTTGGGGCGGGTCCCCAGATGTGTCGAAGAATTGGGATCGTGACCGGGGGATTTGGGGATTTGGATCAGGTGGTGAAGGCGGGATTGGATGCCCTGATCACGGGCGAGGCGGACTATCCGACGGAAGTGAAGGCCAGGGAGTTGGGGATCAATTTGATCTTGGCGGGGCAT
>RGGS01000111.1 GCA_010024525.1 Verrucomicrobiota bacterium
CCGGTCCCTCCGCCTCCATGAGGAATCTGCTTCCCCATCAAAAACGAAGCCTGCCCCGAATGAAATTGCGGTGCAGGGTGCCCGCCATCACAACCTGAAAAACTTTGATCTCAAAATCCCTCGTAACCGGATGGTGGTTGTCACGGGTCTTTCCGGTTCGGGAAAAAGCACCTTGGCGTTCGATCTGCTATTCTCAGAGGGACAACGCCGCTATCTTGACTGCCTGAACACCTATGCCCGGCAGTTTGTCGAGCAACTGGAAAAACCAGACGTCGACTCCATCGTCGGACTCCCCCCTTCCGTGGCCATTGAGCAACGCACCACCCGCGGAGGCCGGAAGTCGACCGTGGCTACCGTGACGGAACTCTATCAATTTCTGCGACTCCTTTACGCTAAGCTCGGGGTGCAGCACGATCCCAAAACCGGGGAAGCGGCCATCCGCCAATCCTCCGCCGACATCGTCAAACGGATCCGCCGCCAACTCCGCTCTTCCAAACGCCTCGACCTCCTGGCTCCTCTGATTCGTGGTCGCAAAGGGTTTCATACCGAGGTCGCCCGCTGGGCCGTCAAAAAAGGATTCAAGCTGCTGCGGGTGGACGGGAAATGGATCGAACCGGAAAAATTCCAGCCCTTGGATCGGTACAAAGAGCATCAGATCGACCTGCTCGTCGACCAAGTCACCGCCAAGAGGAAAGATCTTTCCGCTCTCATCTCCCGGGCCCTCTCTCTTGGCAAAGGCACCCTTTACGCCGTGGATCCCCAGGGAAAATCCACCATCTATAGCCACCACCTCTTTTGCCCGGGTTCCGGACGCTCTTTTGATGAACTCGATCCGCGCCTCTTTTCCTTTAACAGCCCACACGGGTGGTGCCTGGAGTGCCAAGGGTACGGCACCGTCTTTGCCAAACCCCCGGAGGTCGATACCGAGGACGAGGCGGAAAAGGAGCAAAAGCTGGAGTGGGCCCGCGAGGAGCTTTCGGAAGGAGACCTTCTTCCCTGCCCATCCTGCCAAGGGGCCCGCCTCAATCCGGTTGCCTGTGCCGTCCGGTTTGGCGGCAAAACCGTTCCCGAGATCAACTCCATGTCCGTGCAGGACTTTGAGAGGTTTTTCCAAAAGCTTCGCTTTACCCCCCGGGAGACCGCCATCGTCCGGGACATCGAGCCGGAGATCAAACAACGGCTCCACTTTCTTCGTCATGTCGGACTCGATTACCTCAATCTCGATCGCTCCGCCCCCACCCTTTCCGGCGGGGAGTCCCAGCGCATCCGCTTGGCCGCCCAACTAGGCTCCAATTTACAGGGCGTCCTCTATGTCCTCGATGAGCCGACCATCGGACTTCATCCCCGCGACAATGAAAAGCTCCTGGGCATATTGCGAAACCTCCGAGACCGCGGGAATTCCCTCGTGGTGGTGGAACACGATGAAGACACCATGCGGGCCGCCGACCATATCATTGATTTGGGGCCCGGTGCCGGCGTGCACGGGGGAGAGATCGTGGCGGAGGGAACTTGGAAACAGATCGATGCCAAAGGACGATCTGCCACCGCCCGTCTTTTGGGGGAGCCCATCCAGCATCCTGCCCGGGGCAAACGACGCGCGGTCGATGCTTCCTCGCCTTGGATCAGAATCCAAGGAGCCGTGGCCCGCAATATCCATGGCCTGGATGTCTCCCTTCCCCTGCACCGCCTTACCGCATTGTCCGGCGTCAGTGGTTCAGGAAAAAGCACCCTGGTCCGAGAAATCCTCCTCCCGGCCGCTTCCCCGGACAGAAAAAAGAAGGATCCACGCTGGAAGTCGGTCCACGGCACCGAAACCATCGATCGGGTGGTGGAAGTGGATCAATCCCCAATCGGAAAAACCCCCCGCTCGACTGTGGCAACCTACTTGGGACTGATGGACGATCTTCGGGCCCTTTTTGCCAACCTTCCGGCGGCCAAGCAGTCTGGTTTTACCGCGTCCCATTTTTCCCACAACGCCGGGCCGGGCCGTTGCCCGGCATGCGATGGGGCGGGCACCATTCGGGTTCAAATGAGCTTTTTACCTCCGGCGGATGTTCGATGCGAAGAATGCAACGGCCTGCGCTGGAAGCCGGAAATCCTCGCTATCCGCTACCGAGATATTTCCATCCAACAGGCCCTCTCGTTATCCGCGGAGCAGGCGGCGGAGTTCTTCAGCGCCCATCCGCGGTTGGCGACTCCCTGTCGCCTTCTGACCGAGACCGGACTGGGATATCTCCAATTGGGACAAACCAGCCCGACCCTGTCTGGAGGAGAGGCCCAACGACTGAAACTCGTCACCGAACTCGCTTCGGCCCAGATCGCCGCCGATCACGCCCATGCCAAGGGCCGGGCTCGCCGCCCCGCGCATCACCTCTTTCTTTTGGAAGAACCCACGGTGGGACTTCATTTGGCAGACGTCCGACGTCTCCTTGATTTGATGCACCGCCTCGTTGATTCGGGCCACAGCGTCGTGGTCATTGAGCACCACTTGGATGTCCTGGCGGAGGCGGACTACCTGATCGATATCGGACCGGAAAGCGGGGAGGCCGGAGGCAAGATCATGAGCGCAGGCACTCCCGAGCACGTAGCCTCTTCGAAAACCTCACGCACCGCCCCCTTCCTTTCTCAACACTTGTCGAAAGCCCGCCTCCGTTCCCCCTCTTAATCCTGATCCCAACCCACTCCTCCAGACTCGCTTCCCAATCCACTTATCTGCATAGTATGCGACTATGCTGAAGCGCATCGGCGTCATCACATCAGGAGGTGATTCCCCGGGCATGAATCCGGCCATCCGCTCCATCGTGCGCACCGGCATCAGTTTGGGGATCGAGGTCGTCGGCATCCAAAACGGATATCAGGGCATTTTTGACAGGGAATTCATGACTCTCGGGACGGTGGAGGTCAGTGGCCGGATCCGAGATGCCGGCACCATCCTTTCCACCAGCCGTTGCCTGAAGTTCAAGGAAAAGGCCGCCCAACTCGAAGCGATCGAAATTCTCAAAAAGGAAAATATTCAGGCCCTCTTGGTGTTGGGGGGGGATGGATCGTTGGCTGGGGCCAATGCCTTGGCTGGGCATGGCTACCGGGTGATCGGACTCCCCTGCTCTATCGACAACGATCTGCCCGGAACGGAAATGTCCATTGGGACCGATTCGTGTCTGAACACGGTCCTCCACTTGATCGACATGATCAAGGCCACGGCCGCCTCCCATAATCGCTGTTTCATCATCGAAGTCATGGGGCGTAACCACGGTTACCTAGCCTTGATGAGCGCCATCGCCTCCGGCTCCCAAGTTGCTGTCATTCCCGAATTCCGTTACGACATGGAGAAGATCATCGACAACCTCACCCGCCGTCGGCTTCGCCGGCACAACAACAGCGTGGTGGTGGTGGCGGAGGGAGTCTGCACCGGACAACAATTTATGGACCGTCTGAACGCCGCCGCCGGCGATCGCCTCGAGCAGGAGGTTCGACTCACCGTTCTCGGCCACGTGCAACGCGGAGGTTCGCCCAGTTTCGCGGATCGCTTCCTCGCCAGCCGCATGGGCGAGTTTGCCGTCCTCGCCCTGAATCAAGGTGAGCACGGTTGTATGGTTGGATTGATCCGGAACCGCATGCATCTTACCGACCTGAAGGAGATCCAAGGACACCGCCCCCCTCTCCCTGCGGACGCCATCCGGCTCGCCCGCAATCTTGGAATGGAGATCGGCGTCCCGACCGAAACTTAGACCATTAGCTTGTTAGTCCTTAGTCACGCAGGAAGCTCAAGAGTCCCCTCCAGCACTAACGCCTAAACCCCTAATTGCCTACCCCCTGCAGTCTGTAGCCTAAAGTCTCTAGCCTTCCTCAAGCCCTCAGCTTTCCCACCACCACCTGCCAGTCCGGCTCGGGGGTCATGTGACACCAGGAAAACCGGACGGCCCCGATGATCTCATCTTTTCCCAGCCCCATGGCGGTTAGCACATGGCTAGGCAGGTAACTCGACGAGGTGCAGGCCGACCCGTTGGAAACCGCCACCAAATCCCGCAACTTCAACATCACTTCCTCGGCGCTTAACCCTGGAAACGAGGCATTCACGGTGTGGGGAAGAACCCGACCATCCTGTCCGTGGATATGGGGCTTCAGCGGGGCGATCGCCTGCAAGAAATGATTTCGGAAAGTCCGGCATTGGGCCTCTCTCTCTGCGTGTTGTTTCAGACCCAGTTCGGCGGCTTCCCCAAAAGCGGCAATCAGGGGAACCGGCAGCGTCCCCGGACGTAACCCGTGCTCCTGCCCGCCCCCGAACACCAGAGGGGTAAGGGGTATCTTTTGTTTGCCACGATGACGCACCACCAGAACCCCGATCCCCTTGGGGCCGTAAATCTTGTGGCCGCTGGCGCTGATCAGGTCGATTCGATGATTCCGCAGGGGCTCGATCAGCTTTCCAAAAGTCTGGGCAGCATCCACGTGAAGCCAGGCTGAATGATGGGCCATCGCCTCCCCTAACTCCCCGATTGGCTGGATCACGCCGGTCTCGTTATTTGCATGCATCACCGAAACCAGCATGGTGGTCGGTCGCAAAAGACGCGTGATTTTTTCCACCTCCACCCGCCCGTTCTTGTCCGGCGCCACCAGGTCGACCTCAAATCCGTCCTTGGCCAGATGATCAATCGGCTCCAGCACGGCCTTGTGTTCAATCCGGGTAGTGATGATGTGCGTTTTTCCGTGCTGCCTGCCCCAGTTCCCCAGCCCGAGGATGGCTAGGTTGTTGCTCTCGGTCGCCCCACTGGTGAAGATGACTTCCTCCGGCTTGGCATCCACTAATTCCGCCACCTGTTTTCTCGCCTTTTGCACCGCCTCCTTGGCCCGACTCCCGAACGCATGGGTCCGACTTCCTTCATTCCCGTACTCTTCCTCAAAGAAATGCCGCATCACCGCCGCCACCGCCGGTTCCAGCGGAGTGGTCGCATTGCAGTCCAAATAAACGGGTTGGTTGCCGGACATAAAGGTTGAAGCATGCCCGAATTTCACGCCTTTTCCAATCCCGCTTTCCGCCATGACACAGGGTTTGTCTACCTGCCTCGCCCTGTCCTACAATCCTATGACCGCCGGAGTAGCTCAGTGGTAGAGCATCTGTTTCGTAAACAGAGG
>RGGS01000112.1 GCA_010024525.1 Verrucomicrobiota bacterium
GGTGTGCCGGTGGAAGTTCCGCGGGGCGGGCGAATGGATTGGAATCCGTTGCGCGAGAAGATCCGGGCTCACGGGATGAGGAACTCCAATGTCCTGGCGATCGCGCCGACGGCGACGATTTCCAACATTACGGGAACCTCGCCCTGCATCGAGCCGACCTACAAGAACCTCTTCGTGAAGAGCAATCTCTCGGGCGAGTTCATTGTGCTGAATCCTTTTCTGGTCAAGGATCTGAAAAAGGCCGGGTTATGGAACCAGCAGATGGTCGACCAGCTGAAGTACTTCGACGGTGAACTTGGGCCAGTCGAGGGCATGCCGGAGGAGCTTAAGAAGCGTTATCTGACGGCCTTTGCGGTGGGATTTGAGTGGATCATGGCAGCAGCGGCAAGGCGCCAGAAGTGGATCGACCAGTCCCAGTCGTTGAACCTGTTCCTCGGTCAACCGGATCTGAAGGTGCTATCCCGGATGTACCGGTTAGCGTGGCATCAGGGATTGAAGACGACCTACTATCTGCGGACCTTGGGTGCCTCGAATATTGAAAAGGCGACCGTGAAGCTGAAGAAGGAGGTCAAAGCGGCCCTGCAAGAGGGGGATGCCCCGGCAGAGGAAGGAAAGAAGACCTATACGGCCGAACAAAAGATGGCT
This sequence comes from Verrucomicrobiota bacterium, assembly GCA_010024525.1. GTDB lineage: Bacteria > Verrucomicrobiota > Verrucomicrobiia > Methylacidiphilales > Verrucolacustridaceae > Verrucolacustris. The sequence goes on from RGGS01000112.1 coordinate 646, forward strand.
TGTTCCATTGAGGCTATGCGCAACGGCGGTGAGTGCGAGGCGTGTCAGTAGCTGCGGCGAGCGTCGCCGCAGCAGATTAAGATTAGGATTCAGATTGGCGCACAACGTTGCGGTAAGGTAGCGCCTGACGTCCTGGCGTGGCTGGGGTAAGGCGTAGATACAGCAAGTTTGGGTGCGGTCCGCCCGGAGGTCGGACCCTACCTAGATTAAACAATGAAGGGTGCGAGCCTCGGTAGGGACCGACGTACCGGGGTGAAGGCTTAAGGAAAAGGCTTGAAGGTATCGGGGATGGTTTCAGCCTAGGGGGATGAATAAACAACAGATTCAATTCCTAAGTAACCTGTGTTTTGCGCTTGGTTTCCTCTCCATCCTAGCCTCGATCCTGATTTGGTTTTCGGCTGGCGGTCAGTTTGGAGCCCCAGGAACCGGTGATGTCATGGTGGAATTGAAGAGAGCTTATGCCGAGCGCTTTGGAATCTTTGTGGGACTGTGGGCGCCGACGTTCTTTATTGTTTCGAACCGGCTCCATCACTACGCGGAGAAGAAATAACCTGAGAGGCTGAAGGCTAAAGACTGCAGGCTGGTCGATAGCCGCTAGCTGATTAGCCGTTAGTCGTGTAGGGGGCGCCGAGCGCGGAAAATCCAAAGTTTTAGCAGCGTGCTTCGCGGGCGGAACTGGGTAGGAATCGGACAACTTGAACCCCGCTGTTGTCGGCGTGGAGGACTTTGGTATCCACAGACTCTAGACCGGCTTTGTGTAGGGCTTTGGTCATGGCCTGGCCGATAGCGCTTTCCGATTTCAGGCAGATGGCCATCACCGTGGGGCCGGCCCCGCTCAGAAAGGCTCCGATGGCTCCAGCCTTCTCGGCGCTTTGGATGGCGTCCTCGAGGCCTGGGACCAGGGCGGCCCGGTAGGGTTGGTGCAGGCGATCGGCAAAAGCACCGCGAGCTTCCTCGTACTTTTCCTGCAGGAAGGCGGCGGCGATGCGTGCGGAGTTGCGCAGGTTGAGCACCGCATCCTGAAAGGCAACACTGGGGGGAAGGAGGGAGCGCGCGGTACGGGTGGAGGTTTCGATTCGCGGAATCGCCGCGACAAATTTTAGTTTGGATGAGATCTTGGCCCGCGCCGGTTTTTGTCCACCGCAGACGACAAATCCACCCAGGGTGGCGGCGGTGATGTTGTCCGGGTGACCTTCCAGCGCGGTGGCGGTCTCCATGAGCCAGGGAAGATCCAGGTTTCTTTTGTTCAGTTTGTCGAGGGCGGCCAGCATCCCTAGGCGGATCGTGGCGCTACTCCCAAGGCCCCGGGCAGGAGGCACCAGACCGCGGACGACCAGTCGATAGGGCTTGGAGGCCAAACCGCGGGCCTTGTGGTAGGCATCCACGATCTCGGCCGCAAAGGGATCAGGAACCTCGGGTGCTCCGGGCTCCACGGCAATGTAGTTGTGGAGATCGAGGGCGAGGCCGAAGGCGTCGAAGCCAGGTCCAAGGTTGGCCGAAGTGGCCGGAACCCGAATCCAGAAGGGGAGGTGGAGATGGGGGGATTTCATGCGATGGCGGGGAACCGAAAGAATTTTTCCGCGGCGGCAGTCGTTTCGCGAGCGATTTCTGCAAGTGGCAGGCCACGCAGGGAGGCGATCTTTTCGGCTACCAAGCGGGTGTGGGCGGGCTCACACCGTTGGCCGCGGTGGGGCTCGGGAGAGAGGTAGGGGCAGTCGGTTTCGACAAAAAAGGATCCGGCGGGAACTTGGCGCACACATTCATGGAGATCCCGGGCATTTTTGAAGGTGACGATGCCGGTGAAGGAGACGGCATGCCCAAGTTGCAGCAATTCGCGAACCTGATCCTGGGTCCCAGAAAAGCAGTGGAAGACCCCGCGCAGTCGGCTGGCGTACGGCTTCAGGGTGGCGAGGGTGTCCTGCCAGCTGTCGCGTTGATGGATGACTACATTGAGATTCAGTCGAACTGCCAGATCCAGCTGTTCCTGGAAAAAGATGGCCTGACGATTTTTCAGGTCGGCATCGGCGATCAGGGACTCCTCTGTTCCCGGGGCAACGCCGCCGGTGGATTGGGCGGCGTTGGTAAAGGCCGATTTTTGACGGCTGGGCAGGTGATGGTAATCCAGGCCGCATTCGCCTAAGGCGACCACCTTGGGGTGTTTGGCCAGTTCCTCCAGCGTATCGCAGGCATCGTCCGGGGTCTCGGCGACTTCGCATGGGTGAATGCCCACGGTGGCGTAGATATTGGGGTGAGTTTCGGCCAAGGCTACGGCAGCCCTACTGGTCTCAAGATTGGTCCCGATGGTGATGAGACGGGTTACGCCGGATTCAGAGGCTCTTTGGATCACGGCGTCGCGATCTGGGGCGAATTCCGGAAAGTCGAGATGGCAGTGGGTGTCGATCAACATTTCAACCTTCGACTTTACAAAGGACAGGAGAAAAACAAAGGGGATTAGGGGTTTGGTCCTTCGTTGTGGAGGGAAGCCAGGTTCATTCGGATTTGGAAATTAGGATTTAAAGACGAAAACCATAAGAATGGCAGGAGGCTAAGGACTAAATGCCCGAAAGTCTCATTTCACGCAGAACCTACAATTACCCTGGGCTTCAAACTCGGTAAGACTGTGAAGGGTGGTTTCAGCAATCTTGTTCAGGGCATGGTCGGTGAGGAAGGCCTGATGGCCGGTAACCAGGACGTTGGGAAAGGTGAGGAGGCGGGCAAAAATGTCGTCCTCCAGAATATCGGAAGAGTGATCCGCAAAAAAGAGGCCTGCCTCTTCCTCATAGACGTCAATGGCGAGGCCACCGATGTGGCCGTTCTTGAGGCCGGAAATGACGGCATGGGTGTCAAAAATTGCACCGCGGCTGGTATTGATGAGGATGACCCCCTTTTTCATTTCGGCGAGGGTGGAGGGGTTGACCAAGTGGCGCGTGGCGGGCAAGAGCGGCACATGGAATGTGAGGATGTCCGACTCCCGCAGGATCTCCGATTGGCTGACATAACGGGCCAACTGGCCCAGGGAGGGTTCAGGGGATGGGTCATAGGCCAGAAGACGGCAACCGAATCCGTGGAGATTGCGCACAACCTGTTGTCCGATGGCGCCCGTGCCCACCACTCCGATGGTTTTTTGCTTCAGCTCAAATCCCTCCAAGCCCTCGAGTTCGAAGTTGTTATCCCGGACGCGTTGGCAGGCACGGGGAATATGGCGGGCAAGGGAAAGGATCAGGCCCAAGGTGAACTCCGAAACGGCGTGGGGGGAGTAGGAGGGAACGGAGGCTACCGTGATGCCGAGTTCCCGGGCGGCAGGAACATCAATGTGATTGTAACCAGTGCTGAGCGTGGCCACGAGGCGGGTTCCACCGCGGGCGAGGATATCCAGGGTGGCTCGATCCACCCGATCGCTCACAAAGACCACGACGGCGGGGTAGCCGTACGCGAGCGGGGCGGTCAGGGAATCGAGTCGGGTTTCGACGAAGTGGAGGTCGTGGCTCGAGCGGACCGCCGTGAGAGCTTTTTTGAAATAGTTGCGACTACTAAAGACGAGCGTCCGCATTGCGCGATTTTACGCTGAGCGGGGACGTGGAGGAAAGGGTTGAACTGACCGGATTTGCCAGGGTGGCTTGCCATAGAAAAAAAAGCCCCAGCACGGCGATGCAAAAGCCGGCCCAACGAAGCCGGAGAGCACTGCCGGGATGACGGGTGCAGGCCCATCCCATGGCGACCCCGAGAAGGTGAATGACGGTGGTGCCTAAAATAAAGCCGAGGGCATAGAGGAACGGTTGAGCGGAGCCGGGCATTTCGGCGCCATGGGCGTGGCCGTGGAAGAGGGCAAAAAAGGCAACCCCCGCCATGGTGAGGAGGACGGGAAACTTTTTCTCGGTCGCGATGGCCAAGCCCAAGGCAAGAACGGAGAGGGCGATCCCGATTTCCACAGGGAAAAAGGGCAAACCGAACATTCCCAGAAGCCCGCCCACCAGCATGAAGGAGACAAAGGCCAAGGGCACGGTCCAGATAGCCCGGCCTCCCATTTGGGCGCTGAGGATTCCAACGCTGAGCATGGCCAAAAGGTGGTCGGGACCAAAAACGGGATGGGTGAAGCCGTTGGCAAAACCAAGGGCATCGTGTCCGGTATGGGCGAAGAGCGGAGCGGGAAGCAGGCAAAGGAGGAACAAGATGTAGCGCATGGAGGTATTTAAGGCTGGCCACGGACAATCGGGAAGCAGAAAGCAAAGTGCCGAGAAGCTTAGGGGAAGCATCAGGATGCCGAACCCCGTTGGTTGACGCGGAGCGGGGATTCGGAAATAGTGCAGGGTATGGGACATAAAGGGTGGACATCCAAACTGGCCGGACCGGCCATCGGACCGTATCGGCAGGCAACCGAAGCGGGCGGCTTGGTTTACCTTTCCGGCCAACTGGCGCTCGATGAGGCAGGCAACCTGTTGAACGGCACGGTGGCGGA
>RGGS01000113.1 GCA_010024525.1 Verrucomicrobiota bacterium
GGTGCTGGTACCGCCAACCGTAATTTTCATTCCTCCCGACCCTTCCAATAACACAAAGACGCTATTTCCCACCTTGTCCCGGCTCGCCATAAATGTGGTTCCCGTGACCGATGCGGTAACTCCCCCGCAATCCACCGTCGCACCGCCGTTTCCCGGAGGCGTGTTCATCAAAACCGTTCCTTGATCCAGCTTGATCAAACGTTCCTTGGATTGAAAAGAAAACAGCGTGTTGGCGCCCATTCGGGTGATGGAGGAATCGGCAAAAGTCAATTCGGCCATGGAGGCCGCGGCCGTGGTAACTTTCGATTTTTCACGAATCTTGTCATTGGCCTTGGCAGGCTGCGCACCAGCTCCCTCATCCCTTTCCACAATGTTTTTTATGGTGGTGAGCTCTGCCTCTTGTAAATCAACCCCCTTCACCGACCCCAAGACCAAGAATTGGGCCAAAACTATAAGGCTGGATATTTTTCTAACCTTCATTACTTGCTTAATTCGACCGGCTGAACAGATAGTTGGTTCAAATAAAACCACGTTGACCCTTAAAAGGCGCATCCGCCCACTAATCTTTGCATAAACTGTTACAAATCAATCTTTTTTGACAATTTTTTGACAATTTATATCATGTTGATTAGCAGTACTTTAAATTATTTACATGAGACACAATATATAGCTTATACGCATCTATATGCTGTGTTGTGCCGTCAGGGCCAATTACCACCCTCAAGTTAATTAAGATGGCCTGACCCAAGATGGCTCCGCTAATCAGCCAGCACGTTGAGGCCATCTCTTTTGGGTAAAGGGTATTGATTTCGGCCTTTGAGCACCCCGCTACTCTTTATTTTGAAATTCCGCTTCATGCTTAACTATACCTCACTACCTGCCACCAAAATGCGGCCGCGGTGGCTGCGAGTATTCCCATCTCGGGCAGGTACCAAGAGACGCCGAGGCTAACTCCGGTGCATCCTGCGGCCGCCAACGCCGCCACCAGCGCCAAGGGACTACGCATGACGGACCTCCGGTCTCCAGAGCAGATCCAACTCCAGCCTAGATCGAAGCGAGGCCAACCTACCCCAGCCACGATTCAATGGTTTCTCCGCGGGCTCCCCGCAATGGGCGCAACATTCCCGGGCGGCTTCCCAGTCGGCCCGGTTGTTGTCTTCCCCGCAGGCTTTGCATTGCATGATTGTTTCCATGGTTTCTCCTTTTTGCTTGCAGTCTGATCCATGCCGTAGGACATTAGGCGTCCTATGATCAAAAAAGTTTCCCCCCGGACCGGCGGCCACAGCCGCCCCCCCTTGGAGCGCATGCAGCGCCTGCACGACCTTCTGATGAATGAGCGCCCGGTGAACTGCCAGCAGCTCGGCCGTGAGTTTGAGGTTTCCTACAAGACGATCCAGCGCGATCTGGATTTCATGCGCGATCGCCTCAACCTGCCGATTGAGTACGATCCCGCCCGCTATACCTTCCGCTATACCGAGCCTGTCGAGGCCTTTCCGCTGCTCCAAGTCAGCGAGGGCGAAATTTTGGCGCTCTTCGTCGCGCAGAAGGTCCTCGCGCAATATCGCGGAACGCCATTTGAAAAAACGCTGGGGAGCGCCTTTCAAAAACTGACCGGTTCCCTCAAGGAGGAGGTCTCGTTTGATTTGGGGGAATGGGGGTCCGACTATTCCTTCCGCGTGACCGGGGCCTCCGCGGCAGATTTGGAAACTTTTCGCCTGTTGGCCAGGGCGATCGTCCAAAGGCAACAGGTCAGTTTTTCCTACCAGCCCTTAAGGGCTCAGGCCCCTGAGACACGGGATGTCCACCCCTACCATTTGGCCAACGTGGATAACGCTTGGTATTTGCTCGCCCACGATCCTCAACGAGGGCAAATCCGCACCTTTGCCTTGCCGCGTATCCGGACCCCCAAGCTGAGCGGAAAGTCTTTTGACCGCCCTCGCGGATTTTCCGCAGAAAAGGAGTTGAAAGGCGGATTCGGTGTCTTTGCCGGCAAAGGCAAACACGAAGTGCGAATCCATTTTGATTCCTTTGCCGCGCGTCTCGTCCGCGAGCGGGACTGGCATCCCACCCAGAAAATCCGTGAGTTGAAAAACGGTTCTTTGGAACTCCGGTTGACCCTGGGTGCACTAGAAGAGATTGAACGCTGGATATTGAGTTGGGGCGATCACGCCAAAGTCTTATCCCCCCCATCTTTGGCTCAATCCGTAAAAAAACGTATCCAAACCATGCTGAAGAGTTACCGCTAGTTTTTACGCCCCATAGTTAATCACAAGGCTTTCTAGAAAATCCTATCTATATGTTGTGTTGAGTTTGTCTCAACACTATGAATATGGCCGGTGGAAAAGAGATTTTTTCTCAATTCTAGGCGCTCGGGTGTGCCCAGATCGGTGGCGATCATGGCCATCCTGTTTTTTGCCTCGATGCGTTCCTTTCCGCAGGCGGGCATCCCCGGGGCCGTCTCGCAACAAGCCGCGATTGATGCCCAAGCCCAACAGCTCCGCGACCGTCAGGCACAACAACTGGGAAAAACACAGTCCGACAACCAGGCTCCCGTGGAGTCATCCGCCATTTCCCAGGATCTTGGCTCACTCCAACTCATGCGGGAAATCCCCAGCATGCCCTTTGCCCGATTGAGGGTGGATCAAACCTATAATTGGCTTTCCAACGCCAGCTACGCCAAAAATCCCCAGTTCGTTTTGGCGTCATGGCAAGCCATCTCGTCGCTTGAAGCGGCTTGGGCCCCCACGATCACCACGATGCCCGAATATCAGGATTTTTTCCCGGAGGCCGGGGTTCGCGCCTCTTTTTTCAACTATTTTCAACAGGAAGAGCCCACCCGCGAACAGAATGCCCTTGGATTATACGACTTCGGTTTGGTGCAGGATTTCACCCTGGTCAATCTTTTCACCCGGCTCAATAAAAAGGTTTCCGACGAACTCACCGTCGGCTTGTCCTTCGACTACAACACCTACTTTTGGTTCAACAGCCCGGAGCAGCGTGCTGCCGCGGGCCAAACGGGGGATACCAATTTTCTTAACGAATTTATCTTCGCATATACCGCAAGTTTTATGCATTCCTTTACGGACCGGCAGGCGGTTGCCGTCAATTGGCGTGCCTCCTATGTGCTCACGGATCCCACCTACTACACACGGACCGACAACAGCCTGACCGGAACCTATTTCGTCAATCTTTCCGACCAAATCAGCTTAAGTCCGTTCGCTTCCTATCGGTTGGCGTATTACACGGAGGGATCGGCGTATTGGGAAAACACCGGCCTCCCTGAAAGCACCCCCAACGGTTTTTACCGGCGGCTGGATCAACAGTACACTCTTGGCTTGGGCCTCAACTTCGCCCTTTCTCCCGAGCTAAGCACTGGCCTCAGTTTCAACTACTCCAAGAGTGACAGCACGAGCCGGATCGCCGAAACCGGGGACTTCACCAATCTGACGGCGGGCGCCAACTGGTCCATGACCTACAAGTTGTCGGAGAAGGAGTTTGTGGTAGCCGACCACACGGATTGTCTGGGTCCCTTTGTGCGTACTGACCTTGGCTTTGCCTTCGACAACAATCTGAACAGCTCCCAGAGCCTGGTCGGTAATCTGCTTCCCGGTGTATCCGGCACCCTTTCCAACCCCTCGATCTCCATCAACCCCGGCGTCCGGTTCGATGTTTCCCCAGGCTATAATTTCAATGATTGGCTGGGGGTCGAGTTCTCTGCCGGTATTCTCTATAATGGACTCGATCACCTGAACGGAAACGGGACCCTCACCACCCAACAGGGATCTCAATCGGTGGGAGGGGGAGGCGTTTCCCTCACGGGACGATATCTACAGGTGCCGGCTCTACTTTCTTCCGTTCTCCGATGGCCGGGCAAGGGGCGCCTGAAACCCTATCTTTCCACCGGATTTGGGTTTGCCTACAGCCAGCTTCAGATCACCCAAGTGGGACAATACGAGACCTCCGACCAGTTCTCCCAACAGTTTTCCCCCGCCTTTTCGGTGGGGTCAGGACTTTATTGGCAGATCTCCGACACGGTGGACTTTGATGTTATGTACAAGCTCCTGGGCCTGATCCATCCCGACTACTCCGGCTTTCAGCCAGGGATCCCCATCTCCAACTCCCTTCAATTCGGCATCAATGTCCGCTTCTAGCGGAGCTTGCTTCTGGGCCAGGATCAGGGCTTGGGAGGCGGGGTTCGTTTCGTCAACTGATGCTCAAACAGCCGGGTATGGCGGACAAGGGTGGAATAAAAGGTCGAGGCCGCAATATAAAAGCCCGGAAACCCGTCGAGAAAACCGAGGCGGAAAAAATAGGCCCGGACAAATCTCCAAAAGGCGCGGAAGGAAGCTTCCCCCGGAGACCACCGGGCTCCTTTTTTTAACCGGGTCTCCAGATAGAGGTCAGAAAAGTAATTAATCTTGGAGACGTAACTGGAGATGGAGGGATTGGAGTAGTGCAAAAGATTTCCATGCAAAGTGGCGATCCTTCCCTCCACCTCAAGCCGGTCGTGTGGATCTACCCCGCCCCATTTTGCGTGGCCGGCTTTCCAGAGCCTCGTTTGCCAGTCGGGATACCAATCTCCATGTCGGATCCATCGACCGAGAAAGAGGGAGCAGCGCGCCATGCGAAAGGCCGCCGGGGCATCGACCTGGACGGACATCATAAACCGGGTGATGGACTTTCTCAGTCCCTCGGAAACTTCCTCATCGGAGTCGAGCCCCAGAATCCACGGCTGACCAGCCTTGGTTGCCGCAGAGTTTTTTTGCGCAATGTGCTCCTTCCAGGGCTCCCGAAATACCTTGGCCCCCAGTTTTTCCGCAACCTTGTCCGTTCCATCCCTGACATCGTCGTTGACCACGACTATCTGCTCGGCCGTCCACCCCCTGACACTTTCCAAGGCTCGGCCGATTCGGTCCACGTCCGCCCCGGAAATCATGCAAACGGAAATGGGGAGCGGTGTGTTCACGAATTCAAGCTATCCGATTTTTGATGAAGATGAAGATTAAGATGAAG
>RGGS01000114.1 GCA_010024525.1 Verrucomicrobiota bacterium
TCGATTCATCGTCCCGCATGATAAACCAAGAAAGCCATTCATATGACCAATTTCGAAACTCTTCTGTCGCAGTCGATGCAGAATTTCCGCGAGGGATCCATCGTCAAAGGCCGCATCATCGAACGTCGCCCCCGCGAAGTCATGGTCGACATCGGCTACAAATCCGAAGGCGCCATCGATCTGGGCGAATTTAGCCCCGCGGACGATCTCGCCATCGGCAAGGAAATTGAAGTTCTTCTCGAGCGCTTGGAAAACGAGGACGGTTTGGTTGTTCTCTCCCGCCAAAAAGCCGCCCAGAAGCAGAATTGGGACAAAATCGTCAAGCTCAGCGAAGCGGGCAAAACCGTTCAAGGCGTGGTGAAGGGGATCGTTAAGGGAGGCTTGACCGTCGACGTCGGAGTCGAAGCCTTCCTGCCCTCCTCCCAGATCGATATCAATCCCCCAAAGAACCTCCGCGAGTTCATGGGCCAAACCCTCGAATGCCGGATCGTCAAACTCAACGAAGACCGCAAGAACGTTGTCCTCTCCCGCCGCGAGCTGATCGAAGAGGAGCGTAACGAGAAGCGTGCCAAGCTGCTCTCGCATCTCGATAAGGGCGCCAAGGTCAAAGGTCGCGTCAAAAACCTCACGGAATTCGGTGCCTTCGTGGATCTCGACGGTCTCGACGGTCTGCTTCACGTCACCGACATGACCTGGGGTCGGCTGGCCCACCCTTCCGATCTCCTCCAAACCGGCCAGGAAGTCGAAGTCATCGTTCTGGAAATCGACAAGGAGCGGCTCCGGGTTTCCCTCGGCATGAAACAGATGTCGGAAAATCCCTGGGACAAAATTGCCGAAAAATACCCCGTCAACCTCAAGGTCCGCGGCAAGATCACCAGCCTCGTCCCCTACGGCGCCTTCGTCCAACTCGAGCCCGGGGTCGAGGGTCTCATCCACGTTTCGGAGCTGTCCTGGACCCGTCGCATCGCACGTCCGAGCGACGTCCTGCAGGAAAGTCAGGAGGTGGAAGCCATCGTTATCAGTGTTAGCAAGGAAGAGCAGAAGCTCTCCCTCTCCGTGCGCCATCTGGAGCCCAATCCGTGGGAAGAGATCCATCTCCGTTACCCGGTTGGGCGCCCCGTCAAGGGCATCGTCCGCAACACCACCGCCTACGGCGCCTTTGTCGAACTCGAGGAGGGCATCGACGGCATGATCCACGTCTCCGACATGTCCTGGACCCGCAAGCCGGCCCACGCCTCGGAACTCGTGAAGAAAGGCGATTCAGTCGAAGCCCAGGTTCTGGGCATCGACAAGGCCAACCAGCGCATTTCCCTCGGCCTCAAGCAACTGGCTGAAGACCCCTGGAAGAGCGTGGAAGAGCGATTCAAGATTGGTCAGCTGGTTAAGGGCACGGTCAGCAAGGTCGCCAGCTTTGGCGCCTTCATCCAACTCGAGGGAGAACTCGACGGCTTGGTGCACATTTCCCAGATCTCGGAGGATCGCGTAGCCAAGGTCAAGGACGTGCTCAAGCCCGGCCAGGAGGTCGAAGCCCGTGTCATCCGCCTGAACAAGGCAGAGCGACGGATTGGCCTCTCCATCAAAGCCGCCTCCTACTCGGATGCGGACTTCGAAAAAGAGCGGGCCGCCCTGGAGGATTCCTCCAAGTCGACCGACTTTCTCGGCGGAATGGAAGCTGCCTTCGAGAAGGCCGAGGAGGAATACCGTCCCGGCGAAGGCAAATCGAAAGGATAACCTGGGAGACCGGTCGCCCTCGCGATCCCTTCCCCGCGATCTTTTGCCATGCCGTCTGACGAAATTCTCCTCGGAACCGAGGAAAAGATGGAAAAAACCCTCCGCAAAGTGGAGGAGGATTTCCAGGGAGTTCGCACCGGCAAGGCCTCTCCCCAACTTGTGGAGAATCTCCGCGTCGATGCCTACGGCTCTTCCATGCGCCTGAAGGAATTGGCGGGCATCACTGCGCCGGAACCGCGCCTCCTGGTCGTCCAACCCTGGGACGCCGCCAACGTCGATCCCGTCCGCAAGGCCCTCGAGGAGTCCCAACTCGGGATCAGCCCACAGGTGGACGGAAAAATCATCCGCCTTCCGATCCCCCAGCTCTCCGAAGAGCGGCGCCGCGACCTCATCAAACTCATCGGCAAACTAGCCGAGGAAGGGCGGGTGGCCCTGCGCCACGAACGCCGCCACGGGATCGAGGCCATGAAAAAAGAGCAGAAGGACGGCAAGATCACCGAGGACGAACTCGCTGACGGAGAGAAAGAGATTCAGAAACTGACCGACCAATACTCGGGAAAAATCGACGCCCTCTTCACCACCAAGGAAGCCGAATTGCTCAAGGTTTGAGAATATCCGGACGGGAGTTGGGATTGACCCCCTCCCATCTGCATCCGCTACGATGCCCCCTGTGATCACCGTGACAGGGAGAATTGGCGTCCTTTGAGCGCCATGGTTGAGCTTCGGGACGTTTCCAAACGATTCCCCCATCCCTCCCCGAAACCCGGGCAAGACCCCGTCTTCCGCGCCTTGGATCACGTGAGCCTGGAAATTCAGGCTGGGGAGTTTCTCACCCTACTCGGGCCCTCCGGGTGCGGGAAAACCACCGCCCTCCGGATGATCTCGGGACTGGACACCCCGACGGAGGGAAGAGTCTTGATTGACGGAACGGATGTCACCGAACTCCCCCCTTATCGTCGCAATGTGAACCAGGTTTTCCAGAGCTACGCCCTGTTTCCCCATCTCAACGTGGGACAGAACATCGAATTCGGACTGATGATGCAGAAGGTGGAGGCTCCCGAAAGAAAACGACGCATGCTTGAAGCCTTGGAATTGGTGTCCCTGCAGGGACTGGAAGCACGAAAGCCCGACCAGCTTTCCGGAGGGCAACGCCAACGGGTGGCTCTTGCCCGGGCACTGGTCTGTCGGCCCAAGGTTCTTCTCTTGGATGAGCCTCTCTCCGCCCTCGATGCCAAACTGCGCCAAAACATGCAACTCGAGCTGAAAAACCTGCAGACCAAGCTCGGGATCACCTTCGTGTTCGTAACCCACGACCAGGAGGAGGCCTTGGTGATGTCCGACCGCATTGCCCTGATGAACAAAGGAAGAATTGAACAGCTGGGCACCGTCGACGACCTCTACTACCACCCTCGCACCCATTTTGTTGCCGACTTCATCGGGGAAACCAATTTGTTTCCCTGCCAGATCACCGGTCGCACAGCCAACCATATCACGGTCAAAATCGGTGACCGCCATGAACTCAAACTCTCCCCCTTGTCGGTCCATCCGGACAGCCGGGAGGTCTTGCTATCGATTCGACCTGAAAAAATCCAACTCCAACATCAACCCCTCAAGGGGGAAAACTGTTTTCCTGCCATGGTGCTGGAGGAAATTTTCAAAGGTCCGGCCGATGAGCTGGTCCTAGGTTTGGAACCTTCCGCCCAAGGGATCTTCCCCGTCCGCCTCCACTCCCTCGTGCCCAATTTCGGAACGGACAAACAGGTGATCCACCGAGGCGACCGGGTTTTTGCCAAAATCCATCCGGAGGATATTGTCGTGGTGGAGGAAAAATGAAGCTCAAGGTTTGCCGGCCGGCAACGGCTCAAATTTTTTCAAATCCTCCGCCGTTTTAGCATCCAAGCCGGAGAGTTTTTGCACGACCTCCTCGTACAACGCACGATCTCCCTTGGTCTTTAGGGTAACTCCCAAATTCGCCAGCACTTCAATGATATCCGGCTTGATGGCCAGGGATTTTTGGAAACACTCAACCGCCTCGGCATATTGCCCCGCCAAATAGAGGGCTTTCCCCAGCTTGTCCCAGGAGTCGGGATCTCGTTCGTCCATCGCCACCAGCTTGCGCAGGGCGTCGATCTCTCCCTGATTTTGGGCCCCAGGCCCCTTTTTTAATGAGGAAGCGGACGGCTCTGGCAAAGCCACGTTGGAGAGTGGAGAACGGCCCGAACGGGGCGCTGACGAAGTCGCGCGATTCTGGGGAACAAAGTTTTCGAGATCTTTGGCCGTTTTAGCATCCAACACAGCCAGTTCCTCCAGAAGTTTTTTGTATTCCGGCTCCCTGCCTTTGGTCTTTAGCGCCACCCCAAGGTTGGCCAGCACATCCACCACATTCGGTTTGATTTTGAGTGATTCACGAAATGCATTCACCGCCTCGTCATACAAGCCAGCCACATAAAGGGATTTGCCGAGCTTGTCCCAGGCTTCGGAATCCTGGGGACTCATCTTGATCAGCTTGCGCATTGCCTGGATTTCCCCCTGACTTTCAGAGGACAAACCTCCTTCCATGGATTGCGCCATGATTCCCTCCGCTTTTCGCCAGGCTTTGGCCTCGTCCGGAGCCTTGGCTCGTTCCGGTTCACCCGCCACGCGCTTGGAATCAGGCGTTTCTGCCGGCAGGAGGATCGCGGGTTCCTTGATGAGGGCAATGGTGGCACCGATCGCCAGAAAAATACCCAAAACCGAAAAAAGAATGATCTGGATCCGCGTGCCCATGGTCAGGCTACGGAACCAAACAGCCAACCAACTTTCACTGGGTTCGTCGCCAAACATGCCCTGAACCTAGCCCACCCGCACCACGTTCCAAGCCTGTCCCGACCTCTTTTTTAATCCAAACAAAGCCGGAGAATACCCTCTTCAAGGGCGCGTCCACGATCCGCTCCGGAAACCAACTCCAGTTGTAATTCATGCAACCGCTCCACTGCGCGTCGTACCCCGGGGGAGGATCGATGGGCGCAAAGTGACGTCATCTTTCCCAATCTCCAGAGGTTGGGTTTCTCCCCTTTGGCGTTCCTGGGAAGAAAAGCCTCCGCCGAAGGATCGAGACTGGGTTGTCCATATCCTCCTGGCGGGGGAACGCGCAAAAGCCTCGCCTCTTGCAGGGTTCGCCCCAAGGCGGCCAAACGAAGGCTCGAGGCCAAGAGAATCACCAGCCCCACCTCACTCTCGCCTTGATCCAGCAAACGACGAAGTCCAGCCCGGGCTGGAC